>CAMDVP010000169.1 GCA_945877525.1 uncultured Clostridia bacterium
CTTCCGATCTGTGGACGACAGCAACTACAAGATTGCCGCCGTCATCGGCATTCTGGTGTTCGTGGTCACCGCCGTCATCAGCCTGGTGGTGTACAACCTGATCCCATCCGTCAAGAATGAGGAGGATTTCCAGTAATGGCTAAGAAAAATGAAATACCGGAAGTCGACATCGTTGTTGACGAGGCCGCGGGCGTGATCCGCGAGGTCAAGCCCGAGGGTGACCGGAAGTTCCGCTCCAAGCGCGGCCACGAGCGCCGGGTGAACACCGCCATCTATGTGACGCTGGTGGTCATGAGCATTGTGTGGCTGTGCCCGTTTGTGTTCCTGGTGCTGCAGTCCTTCCGCTCCTACCTGACCGAGGGCGGCGGCATGGTCAACTACCTGCTGCCCAAGCAGTTTTCCTTGGACAACTACGTTTTCCTGTTCCAGGGCGTGGGCTTTTCCGTGAAGCGGCTGCTTGCCTCCTGGCAGACCATCGCCCTGACCGCGGCAATGGTGCTGGGCGGAGGCTTTGCCGTTTACAGGATGGCTAAAAAGAAGAACATCAAGATGATCGCCCTGATCCTGGCGCTGGTGCTGCTGGTGCTGTTCATGGTGTGCGTGGACGCCTCCAGCTGCAACTTTGTTCAGTGGTACCTCAACACCCTGACCATTGCCCTGGTGGTGGCCACGGTGCAGACCATCATGGTGCTCTCCGTCAGCTATGCCCTGAGCCGCATGCGCTTCCGGGGCCGCAAGATGCTGATGAACATCATGCTGATCATGGGCATGTTCCCCGGCTTCCTGACTATGATTGCCCTGTACTTCCTGCTCAAGCAGATGGGCCTGACCCAGGGCGGCGCGGTGCCCGGCCTGATCCTGATCTACTGCGCTTCCTCCGGCATGGGCTACTACATTTCCAAGGGCTTCTTCGACACCATCCCGAAGTCGCTGGATGAATCCGCCCGCATCGACGGCGCCACACGCTTCCAGGTGTTTTTGAAGATCATCATGCCCATGGCCAAGCCCATCGTGATCTACACCATCCTGATGGCCTTCATGGCTCCCTGGGGCGACTATGTTTTCGCCTCGTATGTGGCCATGGGCAAGTCCTCCAGCTACAACGTGGCCGTGGGATTGTACCGCTGGGTGAACACCAACGACTATCAGGGCTATTTCACCCGCTTCTGCGCCGGGGGTGTGCTGGTGGCCGTGCCCATCACCGCGCTGTTCATGGCGCTGCAGAAGTATTACGTTGAAGGCGTCACCGGCGGCGCCGTCAAGGGCTGATTTTCGGCTTCACCCCAACATAAGGAGGAAATGCAGAAATGGCAAGTGTTACCCTTGAGCATGTGAAGAAGATTTACGACAACAAGGTCGTTGCGGTGCAGGATTTCAACCTGCAAATCAAGGACAAGGAATTCGTGGTGTTCGTTGGCCCCTCCGGCTGCGGCAAATCCACCACCCTGCGCATGATCGCCGGCCTGGAGGATATTTCCGAGGGCACGCTGAAGATTGGCGACCGCGTGGTGAACGACGTGGAGCCCAAGGATCGCGACATCGCCATGGTGTTCCAGAACTATGCGCTGTATCCCCACATCAGCGTGTATGAGAATCTGGCTTTCTCCCTGCGCATCCGCAAGATGGACAACGAGGAGGTTCACCGCCGGGTGTGCCAGGCCGCGGAGATCCTGGGCATCACCGAATATCTGGCCCGCAAGCCCAAGCAGCTTTCCGGCGGCCAGCGCCAGCGCGTGGCCATCGGCCGCGCCATCGTGCGCGAGCCCCAGGTGTTCCTGATGGACGAGCCCCTGTCCAACCTGGACGCCAAGCTGCGCAATCAGATGCGTGCCGAAATCATCCTGCTGCGCAAGCGCATCGATACCACCTTCATCTATGTGACCCATGACCAGACTGAGGCCATGACCCTGGGTGATCGCATCGTCATTATGAAGGACGGCTTCATCCAGCAGGTGGGTACGCCTCAGGAGGTGTTCGACACCCCGCGGAACCTGTTTGTGGCCGGCTTCATTGGCAGCCCGCAGATGAACTTCCTCAAGGCGAAGCTGAAGCGGGTCAATGACGAATACTGTGTGGAGCTGCTGGGCGTCAATATCCCGCTGGACGCCGCCAAGTGCCGCAAGCTGGCCGAGAAGGACATCCGTGCCAAGGATGTGATTCTGGGCGTTCGTCCCGAGCATACCACCGTGTGCTTTGACAAGCGGCCTAACAGCATTGAAAGCACCATCTCCGTCAACGAAATGATGGGCAGCGAGCTGCACCTGCATGTGGACACGGGGAACGGCGACCGCATCATCCTGCGCCTGCCCACCATCGACCTGACTGATGAGCAGCGCGCTCAGCTGGCCCACGGCAACAAGCTGAACTTCACCTTTGCCAGCAAGGTCATTCACCTGTTCGATCCCGAAACCGAGGAAAGCCTGCTGTTCTGACGGCACACGAAAGCGCCCCCGATCCTGAATGGATCGGGGGCTTGTCATATTAATACTATTCTCATACTAATCTGTTTCTAAATCATCTCTTTATACTATTCTGTTTCTAAAACATATTCGTATATGTGGTAGAAGGATTTCGCCTCTGCGGAGGCGAGCAAAGGGCTTTGCGGTCATCGTCGCTTCGCTTTCGACTTCCGCCTTCGGCGGACTCGCCACTGGCGAGGCGTCGCCCTCTGCACTCCTTCGCTCCGCATCCATATAATCGTTTAGAATAAGAATCGTATGAGAATAGTATAAGAAGCAGGGCTTCGGCTCCTTGTTTGAGAAGCAGAAGGAATACCGTTTGCGGACGGCGGAACCGCAGGGAAAACTCGCCATTGGCGAGGAGCGTCCGTCCTGTTGCCTTTTCCTTCGCGACGATACCGTCTGACGGGTACGCTGCAATCTGCCCTGAAGGTTACAGCTCCCGAACGGCCACAATTTCTCCGCCGCACATTTCGCCGTTTTCTCGGAAGCCCGCTCCGTGATACAGCGCGCGGGCGACGGCGTTTTCCGGCTCGTAGGAGAGCCATACCTGCCTGGCAGGGCCGCAGGGATATGTCCGAAGATAATCCAGGCAAGCCTGCAACCCCCGCTTGCCCAGGCCGCGGCCCTGGTAGCGCTGGTCGATCATGAACCGGCACAGGATGTAGTTGTCCCGTGCAACCTCCGGGTCGCCCTCCATGTGGCCGTAACCGAAGAGCGCGAAGCCTACAGGTTCATCCCCTTCATACAGCCCGAAAGCCATGGCGGGATAACCGGAGGATTGGGTTGCATAGGCCTCAATCAGGCTTTCGGCGTTTGAGGCTACAAAACCCTTCTGTTCCGGAGAGACGGACAGCGCCGTCAGCGCCCACACATTGCTCAGGTCAGCCTTGCGCAATTCCATCCTCATCACCTCAGGGATGCGAAATACGCCCGGGCGTCCTGCGCGTCGCGGGCAATTTGCTCCTTCAGCTCGTCCACACCCTCGAACAGCCTTTCCGGCCGCTGGAAGCGCAGAAAGCTCAGCCGCATCTTCTTGCCGTAAAGCATCAGGCAGGCGTCCAGGGCATAGGCTTCCACGGTTACGCTGCCTTCAGGCAGGGTGGGATGGCGGCCCACGTTGACCACCGCAGGGTATACCCGGCCTTCTACCCGCATCCAGCAGGCGTATACGCCAAAGGCCGGCAGCGCCTTGCCCTGGGGTACCTCCACATTGGCGGTGGGATAGCCCATGGTGCGGCCGATATGCTTGCCGCTGCACACCCGGCCGGACAGGGTGTACGCATGGCCCAGCAAATGCGTGGCCTGGCGGATGTCCCCTGCCCGGAGCAGGCGGCGGATGCGGGTGGAGCTGACGGTATCGCCCTCCAGCACCACCTCAGGCACCACGGTTACCTGGAAGCCATGGGTCATGCCGAAGCGGGTCAGGCTTTCGCCATTGCCGGCGCCACCCTGGCCAAAGGTATAGTTAAACCCGCAAACCACCTGCACAGGGCGGTAAATCCGCACCAGCTCTTCCATGAAATGCTCCGGGGACTGGGCCGCAGTATCCCTTGTGAAATCCAGAATACACAGGTTGTCCACGCCAAAATCCGACATCAGGCGCGCACGCTCGGTCAGCGTGGTGAGAAGGGGCGGCGCGCTCTCCGGCCGCAGCACCCGCAGGGGATGGGGCTCGAAGGTGCAGACCGTCAGGGGCAGCCCGCTTTTCCGGGCCAGCGCCTCGCCTGTCATCAGCAGCGCCTGGTGCCCCCGGTGTACCCCGTCAAACATGCCCAGCACCAGCACGCAGGGCTGCATGCTCTCCGGGTTTCTGATGATGCGCATGAAACGTCTCCTTTCAGCCTTCCGGCGCGATCAGCGCGCGCCAGACCATTTGTTCACCTTCCCGGACGGCCATGCCCCAGAACGCGCCGTCCAGGTAAATCCGCGTGGGACTGCCCGCTTCGGGCACATCTCCCCGCAGGGCGCGCAAAGGAAGCTTCACGCCGTTTTGCACCATGCGGCGAAGGCCCGGCGGGGCCTCCATCCGGGGAAGATGCGCAAGGGGCATGTCCAGGGGCAGTAGCCTGCTTCCCAATGTGCCGCCTGCGCTCAGGGCGGCGGCTTCTTCAAGGGTCATGGCGGTATTCAGGTCGAACGCACCGCTGCGGCTGCGCAGCAGAAAGCGCATGTGCGCCGGGCAACCGGTGATTTCGCCCAGGTCATGGCAGATGGAGCGAATGTAGGTGCCCCGTCCGCAGCGTATAGTCATCAGCACGCCGTGGTTCGGAGTTTCGCCTGTCAGGTCAATGCGCTCCACATGCACCTGCCGCAGAGGAACTTCCACCGTTTCGCCCCGGCGGGCGCGCTCGTACATGGCCACGCCATCCTGCTTGATGGCGCTGTACATGCTGGGTCGCTGCCAGATGTCTCCGGTAAGGCTGTCCGCCGCGGCGCGTACCTGCGTCAGGGTGGGATAGCAATCCCCTGTGGCAATCACGCTGCCCGTGGCGTCCTGGGTGTCGGTGGCCTGGCCAAAGGCACACTCGGCCACATATTCCTTTTCCTTGTCGACAAGGTAATCAAAAAGCCGCGCGGCCTTGCCTATCATCACAGGCAGCACGCCGGCGGCTTCCGGGTCCAGTGTGCCGGCATGGCCCACGCGCTTTTCCCCCGTCAGGCGGCGGGTAACCGCCACCACGGCGGCGGAGGTCATGCCCGGCGGCTTGAGAATATTGAGAAATCCGTTCATGTCCGCTCCTCGCTCAGCGTCTTTTTCATGGCGGAGAGCACCCTTTCCATGGCAGCGTCCAGGGGCCCTTCCACCGTGCAGCCGGAGGCCTGGGCGTGTCCGCCGCCCCCCAGGGAAAAGGCCACGCCGTCCACGCGGGCAGGCTCGATGGATCGCAGGGCAATCTTGACCGTGCCGTCCGCATCCTCCCGTGCCATCATGGCCATCTTCACGCCCACAATCTCCACGCCGTAGTTTACCACGGCGTCGGCATGCTCGGGCAGCGCGCCGCATTCGATAAAATCCCGCTGCGACAGGCTCATGGTGGTGATCTGCCCGTTTTCATGGAAGGCAAGGGTGTTCAGTGCCCGGGCCAGCAAAGACAGCTGCTGCGGGGTGCGCTGGCGGAACAGCAGGCGGTTAATTTCGCTCAGAGGCAGGCCGTAACTCATCAGTTCGCTGGTCATGGAAAAGGCCTCGGCCGTGGTATAGCTGAAGGCAAAGTTGCCCGTATCCGTGGCCACGGCGGTGTATAGACAGATGGCGATATCCCGGGTGATGGTCACATGCAGGACATCCAGCAGCTCCTTGACCAGCAGGGAAGTGGCAGGGGCATGGGGGTCCACATCATTCACCTGGGCATAGGCGGGATTGGTGCCATGGTGATCCACCTGCGCCACCTGCGCCGCCTGCGCCAGCAGACTTTGGCAGGTGCCCATGCGGGCCTGGTCGGATACGTCCACCGCGATGAGCAGGTCAAAGCGCTCCTGCGCCGCGTCCTCGGGGCGGCGGAACTGCTCCGCACCCGGCAGCATGTTCAGCTTGGCTGGTACGGGATCCTGGCAGAATACGCTCACCCGCTTGCCCAGGCTTTCCAGGCCCATCTTCAGCGCCAGAGTGCTGCCCAGGGTGTCGCCGTCGGGGCTCACATGGCTGCACAGGGCAATGGTTTCAGCGCTGCGGATCAGCGCCGCCACGGGTTCAGGGTTGCGGATCAGCTCCATCCTCTATCCTTCCTTCCGTCTTTTGCGCGTCTGCGAGAACCTTCGCAATGTGAACGCCGTAGGCAATGTTTTCATCCTTGACGAAGGACAGCTCCGGGCTGTAGCGGATCAGCATGCTTCTGCCCAGGGCGCGACGGATGTACCCCGCGGCGCTCTTCAGGGCCCGCAGCAAATCGTCCCGCTTTTCGTCCTCCAGTACGCTGACGAAAATCTTCGCGTACCGCAGGTCGCGGGTCACCTCGGCCCGGGTGATGGAAAACGTTCCGCTTACCCGCGGATCGTTCAGCTCCTCCCGGATGATCCGATCCACCTCCCGGCGAACCTCCTCTGATATCCTGTCAATCCGTTGATAGCTCATGTGATCTCCCTTCTTGGTGGTGCCAGAGGGCGCCAGGGGTTTCACCCCTGGACCCCACCAGGGGCGCTGCCCCTGAACCCTGCGAAGGGCCTTCGGCCCTCTCGACTCCCATGCGGGTATTTTGGAACCTGGGTTTTCCCCTTGCGGGGGTCACGGCGCGCGACAGGC
>CAMDVP010000170.1 GCA_945877525.1 uncultured Clostridia bacterium
TTCCTTACAAATCCGCCGTCCGGGAGCAAAGCGACCAGGCGGATTTGCGCCGTCCGCAGACGGCGTTCCTCCCCTCAAAAAAGTGGCCGCAGCCACTTTTTTGACACGCTGAGCGGGACGCAGGATGGCTCCCGCGCCCCGCCCGGGGTTACTTGGTGATGGTGTGGATGTACACGCAGTCAGGCTGTACGACCTTCGCGCCGCACAGGGAAAGGCCCTTGACCCCGTCCGCAAAGCCCTTCTCCCGGCGATAGGCCTCAATCTGGCTGATCTGGTTGGCGAAGGTCACGCCGTCGGGGGTCATGGCGACGATTTCGTCAGTCAGGTCGTTGCTGATGTAGATATCGAAGCCTGCCGCACGGGCCACGGAGCCCTCGGTCAGGGCGGCTTCGCGGAAGGCACCGCTGCCGGTGATGAAGCGGTTGTCCAGCAGAAGCTGACCTTCCACCGAGGCGGGTACCACCAGCTTGCGGTCGAGGCGCGGGACATTTTTCTGATCCAGGGCGGTCTTGATGCCCACGATCAGCTCGTACACGCCGCCTTCGGGCACAGGGCCGCTGACCTTCTTGCCCGCGCCCTCGCGGATGACGCCCAGGATATACTGCTCGGTGTCCACGGCCAGGCGGTAGGCGGCGTTGCGCATGGCGGCGTCCATCAGGTCGGCCTGGGCCTGGGCGGCATCCACATCATTCAAATAGAAGTTATAGTATGCGCCATGGTCGATGGTCAGGGTGGCGTCCGCACCGGAAAGCTGCTCGGGGTCGTCGATGTCCGTGGAGGGCGTATAGGGCTTGACGGTGATGTCGGACAGGCTGTTGATATGCACGGTGTCGCCCCACTGGGCGATGTCGCCCTCCCAGTTGCGGTTGCACAGGGAGCCAAACACCAGGGCCTTCTGCAGGTTTTCCAGCAGACGGGCGCTCCAGACCTTGGGAATGAAGGAAGTGATGGCCATTTACATTGCTCCTTTCGACAGAGCGCTTCTCACGGCGCTCCAGCTTCGGTTGATTTCCTCGACGCTCATGCGGGACACGTCGCTGATGTCCAGCGCTCCCTCCGAGGACACGGGAGGCTCCACGGCGGGGGTGGGAATGCGGGTGGGCTTTGCGAAGAAGGGGGCGTACTTCTCCTTGAGCGGGGCGATCAGGTCGCCCGCATTGATGACGCTGCCGTCAGACAGAACGGCCTTGTCCAGATCAATCTGGCGCAGGATGAGTTCTACGGCGTAGCGGTTGCACCCCTCTTCCTCCAGGGCGGCGCGCAGGGCCGCTTCCTTGGCCTCGCGCATGCGCTGCTCCGTTTCCTGAGTCAGATATTCCTCAAAGGCTGCCTGGGCTTCGCTCTGCTCCTGCAGGGCTGCCGTCAGGCCTTCCACCCGGGCGCGAAGCTCGTCCCGCTCCCTTGTGAGCTCTTCAACCTGTGCGGTGGCCGCCAGAGCCGCGTCGCGCTCGTTCCGCAGGCCGTCGATGGTGGATACATGGGCGGCGATGATTTCCTCAATGGTGGCTTCATCAAGCTGCAAATCCTTCAGCTGCTTGCGTGTCAGCGACATGGGATACACTCCTTTCCGCGCGTTTCGCCGCGCGAGGCGTTATGGATGCTGCATGAGGTCTGCCAGCACCTGTGCAGCCGCACTCCGCATTGCTTCGGCGCCGCCGGGCAGGCCGTCCTGCAGATAGGGGCGCGCTGCCATGCGGGCGGTGCCGTCGTGCACGGCAGGGGCGTAGGGCAGGATATTGCCAACGATGACGGACGCGCCCTCCGCCCGGCAGCGCACGTCCGCATGCAGTGCGCCGGTATTGTACACGGGCCGGGTGTAGCCTGTCATCATCTGTGTGCGCACGGCCTGCACTGCGGTTTCGCCCATGGCCCTGACGGCGGCGGGCAGGGCCTGGGCCAGGGTGGCTTCCAATTCGGGCAGGCGCGAGGTGAAGGCGGCGGTCATGCTTTTTCCTCCGGGCCGCAGAGCAGCGCATCGATTTCCTCGGGCTGAATGTAGGGGTTCAGCTTCAGGGCAGTGCGGCGGTCGATGTCACCGCGCATGGCGGCGATGTCCTGCACGGTTTCGGATTCGTTGGCGATTGCCTGGCGCTGGAAGCGGATTTCGTCGGTGGTTACGCCCAGCAGGGCGAGAAGCTCCTGCATGAAGCGAAACACCTGCCATTCATAGCGGTCGGCCTTCAGGTTCAGGTTGGCGGCCGCGGCGCGGATGGCCACGTTGGTTAGGCTGCCGCCGGTGAGGGCGTCCATGTTCAGGGCCATGTAGTCCTGATACAGCGCGCGCTCCAGCACCTCCAGGGCGGCACGGCGGGCAGCGTAGGGCACCTCGATGGTGCGGGGCTCGGCGGTGGCGGCGGAGCCTGTGCCGTCCGACAGGGTGGCCACGGCCTTGATCCGCTGGATTTCCTCCAGCATTTCAGCGATATCGTCGGTGGTGCCGCCGAAATTGTTCAGCACCCAGTACACATCGTTGGCCCGGTCGAGGTTGTCGGCAAAGTCGGAGAGGATGTTGTCGTAGGCGTCGATCTTTGCCTTGATGGCGGGGGTCAGCTCGCTCTGGCGCTCGGCGTTGGCAAACAGCGGGATGATGGGCAGGCGGTCATAGTTGCCCTGGGATACCACCTCGTCCCCCAGCGCGTCGCTGCGGCGGGTGAGGAGGTAGGGGCACTTTTCCATCACGGGAACGAGCCTGCCGCCTTCCACCCGGCAGATGGCGACACCGTCCGTTTCAAATACCCGCAGGTACAGGGGACGCTTTCCCGGCAGCTGCCAGAACTGCACCCCGACCATGGGCTGGCCGTCCATTTCGTCCAGCAGGGCGAAGAACCCGCTGCGCCGGTCCTTGGCGGCTTCGAGAATTTCCAGATGGTCGGCGTTCCAGTAACCCCAGGCAACGCCGTGGATCAGCGCCCTTTCGCCAAGACAGGCCAGCTGACGGTCGAAGTCTGCGCCCAGAAGGGCCTTGGTTTCCCTATTGTGCAGAATGACGCCGTTGGACAGGAGAAACTGATTCTGCTGGGTGATGAAGCGGAAGAGAAAGCCGCTGCCGATGCGGTTGCCCACCACGTCCCGCGTGGTGGAGCGCACCCGGCGGCGGCCGGACTCATCCTGCCCCTCCAGCTTGCAGGCTCGCAGCACGGTTTTCCGGGAGACGGCGGTGTTGTGGCCCCGGAAGTATTCCGCCGCCTCCAGGGCCCTTGCAAAGTCGCCGGAGCGCCGGTAACGCTCCACCCCGCGAAGCAGCAGGCTGCCTTTGTCCTCCGCGGCCAGATAGTCCTGATAGGTCATATCGGTAAACATGTGATTGCCTCCTTAGGTGCGTGACGCGCCGGGGGCGTCCAGAATACGCAGAAGCGAGGCTGCGGAGTCGGGCGCGTCATCGTGGGGGGAAAGCTCGGAATAGCCGAGAATCTGATCCACATAGGCTGTGTCGGTGCCTGTGAGAAAACGGATGCGCGGCCACCAGCGCCGCAGGTGCGTGGCGATTTTCAGGTGCTTGTTCTGCCGCTCCTGATAGGTGCGTACCTGTGCGCCCCGGCTTCGCAGCTCACGGGCCACATAGCCCTTGTCGCCGTTGGTCTCGCAGTAGATCGGCCCGCACAGGAGGCGGCGGCATTCCCGGACGATTTCATCCAGGGCCCCGTCCACATGCCCGGGAAACAGCCGACCGTACAGATAGGCTGTGCCGCCGCGCAGCCGGGCGCAGGTCAAGGCAGTCAGATCGCTGCCGCCATAGGCCGCGTCTACATGGGCCAAGCCATCCCGCAGTATGGAGGCATCCTCCGTGTAGCGCGGCGCGCCGCAGAATAGCGTGCCTTCCTCCGGCAGATGGCGTAGCTCATAATTTGCCGCGAACAGCGAGGGCGACATGCTCTGGCGCAGCGCTTCCAGCTGGGCGGGGGAGAGCAGCCCCGTGTGGTAGCAGTCGAAGCGCTGTACCCCGGGCATGAGGGAGATGGCGTCCTCCGGGTGCCAGGGTGTGCCGGTGTTGAGCATGCGTCCGCCGGGAATGCGGATGTTCTGCAGCTCCTGATACACGGTGCGGGTGTGGGCGCGCTCCTGGGGGCTGAGCCTGTCCTGCAGATTGACGATGTCATCGGTAATCACCAGATCGGCATGCTTGCCGGTCAGGCTGCCCTTGACCCCCTGGCCAAGCAGCTGTGCCGCGCCCCGGCATGCGGCATAGCAGTCACAGGTCAGGGAATACTGATCCGCCCGCAGAAGGCACACCGGTTCGCCCCAGAGCTTTTCGCTCAGACAGCGCATGGCATCCGACTCCAGCAGCTGGCGCACCAGGCGGATAATTTCCACCACGTCTCCGTCGGTTTTGCGAAGGAAAATCATGTTCCGCATGGGATGAACCACCATGGTGACGGCCATGGCCACGGCCAGGCAGCTGGTTTTATAGGAACCCCGGTGCGCCAGAAGGGTCATATCCCCGCGTCCCGCGATCATCTCCTGCATCCATTGCCCGTGCAGCTCGTCTGTCAGCAGCGTCAGTCCGCACCAGCGGGCCACCTGCGCCGGGCGGCGCACCAGCAGCTCAAGCGCTTCCTGATTCATTGCCCAGTGCCATGGCCTGCATGGCTGCCTCGATCTGTCCTGCTACTTCCGTCCGGGGTTCGCCCGCATCCCGTTCGCTGAACAGGCCGTAGCGCTTTCCCAGCAGCTCCGCCGCCCGGCTGCGTTCGGATACCTTGGGCGGCAGGCACACCTCCTCGCCCGCAGGCCCCCTGCGTCCGGTGGACTCAGTCATTTCTCCCCGCATGATCTGGGTGAAGGTTCGCAGCACCTCCTCCGGGGTGGCCACGTCGGGCTCGGCCCGCACACGCTGTTTTGCCATAGTCGGCCTCCTTTCTGTGGATAAAGAGAACAAATGTTCTAATTTCCACGCTGCCATCATAGCACAGAAGCGGCAGACCCTCCATGACAACGGCGGCCACGGCGGACACAACTCATACTTCATCCATCCGCGTAAGCATCTGATGGCGCAGGCGGCTGACGTGCCGGGCGCTGATGCCAAGGCATTCGGCAATCTGTTCGTCCGTTTGTCCCTGGGCATAATACTGGCGCAGGATGCTGCGTTCCCGTATGCCCCAGGCGTCCTTCAACAGCTGCTGAAAGCGGGGTTCCATGCCGTCCAGCGCCTGCTGTACACTTTGGTACTGCTCCTCCAGGCCGTCCAGCTGCTGGATGGCGGCGGCGGTGCGGTGGTTGGTGCCCCGCCCTGTGCCATCCAGGCGGCAGCTTCCCGCGCCTGCCGGACAGCCGGTGATGCCAAAGTGGTCAAGCTGCTCCTCCAGCACCCGAAGCAGACGGCGGGCTTCACGGTATTCCGAGAGAAAGGAACAATGATGCATCATGTCTTGCCTCCAAAATACGAACATAAGTTCGCTTATTTAACCAGAGGTTATCATACATCAACTAAAAGTTATTGTCAAGGACAAAAAATAACCCATGGTTGCTTGATTTCAACAACCTACGGTTATATACTGAACAGGAGGTGAAATCCATGTACGCAGATCGCATCCGTTTTTATCGCCAGAGGCAGGGGCTGTCCCAGCAGGCGCTGGGGGAGATGCTGGGGGTTTCCGCCACGGCGGTGCACAAGTGGGAGCATGGCCAGTCCCAACCGGATATAGCCGCCCTGCAGCGCATGTCCGTCCTATTCGGTGTGTCCATTGACGAATTGTGCGATCATCAGCCACCGAAGGTGCGGGAGGATGAAAACGTGGTGGTGATGACCCGTGCCTTTCGCCAGCTGACGCCGGAGGAGCAGGAAAAATACCTGGCGGTGGGCCGTGCGCTGTTTGCGCATGCCTTCGGCAAGGGAGGAAACGAGAAGTGACCCGTCAGCCTGACCTTGACCGTGCGGCGGAAATGGCCTGCCGCGCGCTGGTGCGCATGAACAGCAGGGAATTGCCCGTGCGCCCCCTGGCAATCCTGCGCCGCTGCCGCTGCACGGCGGTGTTTACCTATGAGGAGGCGGCTGAGCACCTGGACATGTCCCCGGAGGAATTTGCCCGCCGCTGCTACGGGGCGGACGCATTTACCGTCCGCGGAGGCGATACGCCGTGCTATGTGGTCTGCTATCGAAACGGGGGAAATCCCGCCCGGCTGAACTTCACCCTCGCGCATGAGCTGGGGCATATCCTGCTTGGACATCGGGAAAACGCGGCGGCGGAGGAGGCGGAGGCCGATTGCTTTGCGCAGCAGCTGCTGTGTCCGGCACCGGTTCTTTGCCGTTTGGCCGAGACAGCACCCCTGACGCCGGAGCGGGTGGCTGCGGCCTGTTATGTGTCCATGGATGCTGCCCGGGCGCGGCTGGCAGCAGCGTCACGGCGGGTGGATCAGGTGCTGATGGCGCAAATGGAGCAGCTGTACGCAGGACCGCTGCGGGAATTGCCGCCGGTAGGTTTGTGGAAAAGCTCGTAAAGTCCGACAGGTACACGAACGAAAGAAGAGAATGATTTCGACAAATCATGGGAAAATCCGAACAAATTCTGATGTCCCGTTCAACACGATTCGTATTTTACAAAAGTATTGCAAAAACGCAAAAAACTTTGCAAAAAGGTGTTGACAAATTCAAAGGGCTTTGATATTATATATGAGCGCCTTGCGGGAGACCGGGAGAGAGGGGCGCGAATGAACCTTGAAAACGATAC
>CAMDVP010000171.1 GCA_945877525.1 uncultured Clostridia bacterium
CGCTCATGCTCTCCAGCGTGGCGTCGGTCAGGGCCACGTCAATCAGTTCCATGTCGCCGCTGGTGGTGTGGCCCTCAAAGGCCAGGGCATGCCCCTTCGGCAGGCTGATAGTCACCCGGCCGATGGTGTGTCCGATGCCGGAGCCGGCAATCATCCGCCCGATGTCCTTGAACATGTCCGAAAAGCTGTTCCACTTCATTTCCTTGCTGTTGATGTGCATCTCAATCTTCCGGTTGCCGCAGCCCTCCGAGCGTTCCACCACCAGCGCGTCGCCCTCCCGGCGAACCTCCAGGTTCCGCAGATCCTCCCGGTCATAGCAGACATGAATCCTGTCGTCAAAGGAGGATTCCACCGTCACATCGTCGGAAACCAGATTCACGCGAATCAGGCGGATATCCGACGGATCAAAGGTGTGGTCAACCTCGGTATCTTCGTCCTCATCCTCGTCATCATCATCCAGCTCGTTCTCATCGAAGTCATCCTCCGCCGTCTTCTTGCGGGGATACTGGCTGATGACCTCCTCCATTCCCTTGAGGCTGTCCACCACCGCGGCAATGGCCTCATCCTCGCTTAGTCCCCGGACAACCATGTCGTTGTAGCGCTCCTGGCAGTTGTTCATCACCTCGTCCTTGAGCGCCTGAACCTCCTCGCTCATTTCCGTATCCTGGAACATGATCTCCACAATCCGTGCCACAGTCGCGTTCATTCTGCTTCCTCCAATAAACGGTCAATCAGCCGTTTTGTCTCCTGCCATGCCTCGCAGTCCTGCAATAGCTTTTCCCTGCCATGAGGCGTCAGGGCGTAATAGCGCCGGCGCGCACCGCTCATCTCGTCTCCCCAGTAGGAGCGGATGTACCCTGCTCCTTCCAGCCGCCGGAAAGCCGTGTACAGCGTGGCTTCCTTCATTTCAAGGCCGCCGCCACTTTTCTCCGCCACCCGCTTGTTGATCTGGTAGCCATAGCTGTCGCCCCCGGCCAGCTGGCGCAGGATGATGGTGTCGGTATATCCCCGTAGAATATCCGCGGATAGAGCCATGCTTTTTCACCTCCGAGTTGCATTCTATACCAATTTACTTCGTCTGTCAAGGTATTTTATCATTCTTTGCAGATTTTTCGGATGTTCTTTTGCTGTTCGGCCCCTTGCGTCTATCCATACCGTCCTGTACAATAGGGAGGTGTTTTCCGACAAAGCATCGCAAAGGAGCGGCATCCATGGAAAAAATCAAAATGACAACGCCTCTGGTGGAAATGGACGGCGATGAAATGACCCGCGTCCTGTGGAAGGACATCAAGGATCTGCTGATTCTCCCTTATGTTGACCTGAAAACCGAGTACTATGACCTGGGCCTGCCCCACCGGGACGAAACCCGGGATCAGGTGACCATCGACAGCGCCAACGCCACGAAAAAATACGGCGTGGCGGTGAAGTGCGCCACCATCACCCCCAACGCCCAGCGCGTGGAGGAATATCACCTGCATGAAATGTGGAAAAGCCCCAACGGCACCATCCGCGCCATGCTGGACGGCACGGTGTTCCGTGCGCCCATCCTGGTCAGCGGGGTACATCCCACCGTGCGCACCTGGGAGGCGCCCATCACCATCGCCCGCCATGCCTATGGCGACGTATACCGCAATGTGGAGATGGACATTCCCGGCGCAGGAAAAGCCGAGCTGGTCTTTACCGCCGAGGACGGCACCGAGAAGCGGCAGACCATCTTTGACTTCAAGGGCCCCGGCGTGGTGCAGGGCGTGCATAATCTGGACGCGTCCATCTCGTCCTTTTCCCACGCCTGCTTCCAGTATGCCCTGAGCGTGAAGCAGGATCTGTGGTTCTCCACCAAGGACACCATCAGCAAAACCTACGACCACACCTTCAAGGATATTTTCCAGGAGATTTTCGACCGGGATTACAAATCCGCCTTTGAGCAGGCGGGCATCACCTATTTCTATACCCTGATTGACGATGCCGTAGCCCGGGTGGTGCGCTCCAGGGGCGGGTTCATCTGGGCTTGCAAGAACTATGACGGCGATGTGATGAGCGACATGGTAGCCACGGCCTTCGGGTCCCTGGCCATGATGACCTCCGTGCTGGTGTCCCCTGACGGCAAGTTTGAATACGAAGCCGCCCACGGCACCGTAACCCGGCACTACTACCGCTATCTCAAGGGCGAGGAAACCAGCACCAACCCGGTGGCAACCATCTTCGCCTGGAGCGGCGCACTGCGCAAGCGCGGCGAGCTGGACGCGCTGCCCGACCTATGCGCCTTTGCCGACAGGCTGGAGAAGGCCACGCTGGACACCATCGAGAGCGGCGTGATGACCCGCGATCTGGCCCTGCTGTGGGATGGCGAGGCCCAGGCTGTGAACAGCTGCCAGTTCCTCCAGGCCATTGCGGAGAGGATGAACTGATGTGGATGAAAGCCTGCTGATGCTGACCGATGACGACGGAAAGGAAACGCCCTTCCAGCTTCTGGACAGCTTTTCCCTGGACAGCCGCCGCTATGCTGTGCTGGCGCCCCTTGACCAGCAGGAGTCCGGCGGCGTGCTGCTGATGCGGATTTTCCCAACCCCGGAGGGCGAACGCTATGAGCCCATTGAGGATGAACGGGAGGAGCAGCGCGTATTCGACCTGTTTCGGTCAGACGATGAGGATTATGAATTCTGCGATGCGGAATAAGCCGCATGCAAAAGCGCCCCTTTGGCTGATCGGCCGAAGGGGCGCTTATTTATGATAGCGTTTGGGCGGACTTCAGCCCCAGCAGCGCGCCGCTGTTCGCCTCGTTGAGAATCTGCGCGATGGTTTCCGCAGGTTGCGTCAGCCCGCCGTTCACCCAGTCGCGGATGATGATAACGCTCCCGCCAATACAGTAGCGATACAGCATTTCCAGCCGCTCCTCCGTAATGGCGATGCCCTGCGCCCGCCACTTTTCCATGGTAGAGTCATGGGTCACGCGAATCACGCTGGCAAGAAAGTCGCTGGCGCCGTTTTCTGAAAGAATCACCTTGCACAGGTCTGCGTTTTCCTCAATCAGCCGGCAGATGTCCAGCAGCAGCGCCTCAAAGGAGTCTGTCCTGAAGGCCCCGTCGATGGACGATCGCAGGCGGCTCATCAGCTCACCCTCGATTTCCTCCAGCAATTCCTCCGGCGACTGGTAGTGGGCGTAGAAGGTGTTGCGGTTGACATCCGCCTTGCGGCACAGCTCTGTCGGGGTGATTTTGCTGATGGGCTTTTCCTTCATCAGCTCCAGCAGCGCCTCTCTCAGAAACATTTTTGTATAGGTCACACGCCTGTCCTGATGCCTGTCCGCCATAAAGCAGACCTCCTTTCCCGAAAACGCCTTTTCCCGAACATATAACGCATTGTTTGTTCGCTAACTAACCATTCAATAGAAAACTGACTGTTGTTTATCGAACACATTGTTAGTATAATAGCCTTGCGGTGAAATGTCAACCGTCCGCGGGAATGGAAAATTCACGGATTATTCACGGACCGGCCAAATTCCCTTCGTTGACGGGTCTTTCATGCCGGCGGTACAATAGAGGCGTTCCATCGCAGGGAGGATGAATCCATGAGTTACATTTCCTTTGAAGAGGTCTGCCGCGATTATCAGACGGGGGATACCGTCGTCCATGCGGCGGACCATGTGACCTTTTCCATTGAAAAGGGAGAATTTTGCGTGGTTCTTGGGCCCAGCGGCGCTGGCAAAACCACCGTGCTGAATCTGCTGGGCGGCATGGACAAGGCCACCAGCGGCACCATTCGCGTGGGCGACAAGGTTGTCACCAGTATGCGCTCGCCCCAGCTGACGGAATACCGCCGGCTGGACGTGGGCTTTGTTTTCCAGTTTTATAACCTGATGCCCAACCTGACGGCCCTGGAGAATGTAGAGCTGGCCCAGCAGGTGTGTCCCAACGCCCTCAACCCCTCCGAGGTGCTGGCCCAGGTGGGCCTGCAGGACAGGATGAACAACTTCCCCGCCCAGCTGTCCGGCGGCGAACAGCAGCGCGTTTCGATTGCCAGGGCATTATGCAAGAATCCCGCGCTGCTCCTGTGCGACGAGCCCACCGGCGCCCTGGACAGCAAAACCGGCGAACAGGTGCTGGAGCTGCTGACCCGGGTTACCCGCGAGTTTGGCGCAACGGTGGTGATCATCACCCATAACGCCAGCATCGCCCCCCTGGGCGACCGGGTGATCCGCATCCGCAACGGCAGCGTGCAGAGCGTGGAGCGTAACGAGCATCCCGCAAGGGTGGAGGATATCACATGGTAAGTCGGCTCAATACAAACGCGCCGGCAGACCGCGGACGCTCCCCCGGCATGCTGCGCCGCAAACTGATCCGGGATTTCCGGGGCGGGGCCATGCAGTTTCTGGCCATTATTCTTCTGTGCGGGCTGGGAACCTGGTGCTTCAGCGGCTTGGACGGCGCGTGGCGCATGATGGACGTATCCACCGAAACTTATTTTGAGGAAAACAATCTGGCGGACTTCTGGGTCAACGCTTCATCCCTGTCCCAGCTGGATCTTGCGCGGCTTGAGCATGTAAAGGGCGTGGCGCAGGTGCAGGCGCGCACCAGCCTGGAGCTGGACGTGGTGGGCCTTGGGGACGGCGTGTCCCTGGAGGTGCATGCCACCAACGGGGACATTGCCATCAACACTCCCCTGGCGAAATCCGGCGAAATGATGCAGCCCACAGACGCCCGTGGCTGCATGCTGGATGACCGCTTTGCCGAGGCCAACGGCCTGCAGGTGGGCGACAGCATCACCCTGGATCTGCTGGGGGAAGAGCGCACCTTCATCATCCGGGCGCTGGTCTGCACCCCGGAACATATTGTCACCGCCAAGGACGTAACCCCCGATCCCAGGCATTACGGCTTCGCCCTGATTTCCAGCCGGGTAGTCAGCCAGTTGCCCTTTACCGAGGCGCTGATTTCCCTGGAGGAGGGCGCGGATGAAAAGGCTGTGGAGCAGGAAATCAGCCGTCTTTTGCCCAGCGCGCTGGTGGTCACCCAGGAAACCAAGCCCAGCATAGCCCGCATCCGCAACGATGTGGTCATGTTCCGGGGATTGAGCTACCTGTTTCCCATCATGGCCTTCGCCGTGGCCGCCATGATTGTGATGACCACCCTCAGCCGCATGATTGAAAATCAGCGCATCCACATGGGCACGCTGAAGGCTCTTGGCTACAGCGACAGGAAAATCCGCCTGCACTACCTTTCCTACGCGCTGTGGCCCTCGCTGATCGGCTCGGTGATCGGGCTATTGTGGGGACATGCCTGCCTTCCCTATGTCATTTGGGATCTGGAAGCGGGCAATTTCAGCTACCCCTATCAGCTGCACCCGCCCATTTCACTTCTGGCCTGGTCGGCAGTGGCGCTGGACGTGGGGCTGAGCGTATTCATCTGCATGCGCACCTATCGCAAAGCCGCCCGGGAAACCACCGCTTCCCTGCTTCGGCCCAAACCGCCCCGTGCGGGCAGCCGCATCTTCCTGGAGCGCATCACGCCCCTGTGGCGGCGTTTTTCCTTCAATACCAAGATGATTGTGCGCAACCTCATGCGCAACAAGAGCCGCACCTTCATGTCCCTCATCGGCATGCTGTGCTGCAACATGCTGATCATCTGCAGCCTGGGCCTTCAGGAATCTATCTCCTACACCGCCCATGAGTATTACGGCGGCGTCCTCAGCTATGAGCTGCGCGCCGATTTGGAAAGCAGCAGCGCCGGCACCATTGAAAGCTACCGCCTGCGCCTGGATGCGGGCGCCGTGGAAGGGGTCATGGAGCAAAGCGTCAGCCTGCGTTCCAATACAGTAACCCGCACAGCGCTGCTCTCCGTGCTGGAAGAGGATCAGACGCTGGTGCTTCTGGGGGACAAGCAGACACTGCTTCCCCTGCCGGAGGACGGCTGCATCATCAGTGCCAAGCTGGCTCAGGTGCTGGATGTCTCCCCCGGCGACAGGCTGACCGTCTGGCTGCCCGGGGACACGGATCCCGTAGAGATCACCGTCGGCAGATTATGCGAGACCAACTTCAACCAGAGCGTCTACATCAGCCGCGGCCTGTGGGAAAGCTTCCATAAGGGTGAATTCCGTCCCACCGCGCTGCTCATTGATAAGCCCTCCGACCTGTGCCGCCACCAGCTGGACGAGATGGACGAGGTCAGCGCCATCAAGCGTCCCGCCGACCAGTATGAGCAGACCATGACCATGATGGAATCCACCTCCACGGCATTTTCCATTCTCAGCGGTGTAGCCCTGGGCCTGGCCTTTGTGATCTGCTATAACATGGGCCTGATGAACTTCACCGAACGTACCCGCGACTACGCCACCCTGAAGGTGCTGGGCTACCATCAGAGGGAAATCCGCCGCCTGATGCTCCGGGAGAATGACCTGACGGCTATTCTGGGCGTTGCGCTGGGCATTGTCCCCGGCATTCTGCTGACCGCCGTGATTCTCAAGTCGGTGGAAACAGACTCCATGGCCTTTTCCGCTATCGTGTCTCTTTCCTCCATTCTGTCGGCCAGCGCCATCACCTTTGTCTTTACCTGGCTGATTCAGTGGTTCCTTACCCGCAAGGTACGCTCCATCGACATGGTGGAGGCCCTCAAGAGCGTCGAATAAG
>CAMDVP010000172.1 GCA_945877525.1 uncultured Clostridia bacterium
ATGCACGGGAGATGTCTCACATGCCATAGAGCGGAACCAGCAGCAGGCTGTACACCGCAGCCCCCACGCTGAACGCCGCCCATAGCGCACCGGCCAGCCCCACATAGCGCGACGCAGGCCGCAGCCGCCCCCGCAGGCGCTCGGGCAGGACCAGGCTCATCGCCGCCAGCACCAGCACCGGCAGCGTATAGCGCGGCTGCATGCCCGCGATCGTCCCCGCACCCACCGCCGTGGACACCACATACTGCGTGGCAATCAGCTCCAGCACCGGCAGCACGCCCATCACGGCCAGCGCTACCCGACGTCTGCCCGGCAGCAGGGAGGAAGCGCATTCCCCGCCCGCATAGGCCGACGCCAGCAGCAGCCCGGCCAATAGCGGCCAGCCCATCCACGGCACACTGCCCAGAGTGGCAAAGCTGGCCGTCGCCGTGAGATACAGCCGCAGCCCGTTGGTTTTCAGATAGCCCCCAAGCACCTGCAGAAACTGCAGGGGGTTGCCCAGCATCCACGCCAGCTGCGCCGAGGAATCCGTGCCCTCAAAGCGGCTGTCACCCCCGCGAACGCTGTCATAGCTGCCGGGAAGCAGCATCCCCGCAAGGCTTGCCGCAAGCACCAGCAGCACCATCAGCCGGAAGGCCCATAGCCTTCCACGGCTGCCCAGCTTGCTTGCGGGCAGCATCCACAGCAGGAGCAGCAGCAGACTGTATGCCGGCTTGGCCAGGGTACCCAGGCAAAGCGTCACCACAAGGGCCAGGCTATGCCCGACGGACAGGGGATGCTCCGGCTCGGAAAGTTCCCGCAGCATCATAGCCACCCCCAGCAGCACGCCGGCAATAACCATGGGGTCATAGCTGTAGCTGGCCGCCAGGAACAGGCTGGTAGGCATGGCCGCCGCCAGCAGGAACACCAGCTTGTATTTGGGAGCGATTTTCACGGCCATGGCGCCAAGAAGGGCGTACACCGTCACGCCGGAAAGGCATCCCAGCAGCCACACGCCGCCCGAGGAAAGGCCCAGCAGCCGTCCCAGGGCAATGCCCAGGGCATTGGGCCAGTAGCCCGCGTACCAGGTGGTAAAGCCCGCCAGAAAAGCCGCCAGCCCATTGACGTCTCCAGCCAGCTGGCAGGCATATTCCCAATGAATCTGTTCATCCCAGCTGAAGTAGGCATTCAGCGGCTTGAGCAGGGCAATGATCGTCCCGCCTGCCAGCAGGATGGCGAAGGCCACCCGGTGCAGCTGAACTTCGCCCCCGGTAAAGCGCCAAATCAGGCAGGCCAACAGCAGCGACGCCACCGTGCAGACCGCCATCAGCGGCCAGTGCGGGCCGGCGGAATTGTCCGCCTCCAGAGCGAGCAGCGTCACCTCGCCGCCCTCATCCAGGCACAGGGCAAGATCCGCCCACGCCTCGCCCACCGCCGTTTCATACACATGCCGCCCCGGCTCCACGGCCAGCTCCGTCACAGAGGAACCGGCCATGACGCTGAGGGTGGCATTTCCGGTGCTTTCCACCTCCAGGCGAAGCACGTCCACATAGGGCAGAAGCGTGTCCATCGCCGCCTCATAACCGTCCCGGGGCAGCGTCAGCAGCCCATCCGGCGGCGCGCTCTCCGTTTTCAGGCCGTTCAGGCAGGACTGTCTCCACGGCGTCATCAGCCCCGCTGCGGCTGACGCAAGCAATGTCACGGCCAGCACGGCCAGGGTCAGGATGCTTCTCGTCCGCTTACGCATGTCCGGCCGCCCCCTTTTTTCCCGCGGGTACCAGCGACAGCAGCACCAGCAGCAGTCCCATATAGATCGCCGACGCTCCATAGCGCCGCTTCGTGCTGATCAGGCGCAGGCTGACGGCATAGGGCTGTTCCTCGCCGTTCATGAGCGCGCCGGGCTTTTCCACGCCGGTCAGGGTAACCCGGCCCTCGCCCCGCACCGTCACCCGCAGCGCATACGCTCCCGCGGGCAGCGCGTCCTGCAGCGCCAGAGTCATCCTTTCCCGTGCCTTGACCCCTGCCAGGGAGGTGTCCTGCGACTCCACTGTCTGCCCGTCCCTCAGCAGCGTCAGGGTCATGGTCAGGCTCTGGGCCTCCTTGACGCCGGACAGCACGACGCTGACCTCCTTCAGCGGGTCGGCCGCATCAAAGGGCATGTCCAGCACCATGCCCTCCTCCAGCGCGGCCACGCCCTTGGAGCCGCCGTGCACGGTCACCGTATCCGTTTCTTCCAAAGGGTACAGGAGCGCCAGCGCCGCCAGCACAAGCCCCAGCAGCGCCTGAATCAGCCTCAGCAGGAATGTCCTTCGCATGATGCTCACCTTTCCTCAAGAAACAGCGCCCGCTTGCGCCGGATCATCTCATCCGCCCGGGCAATATACTGCTCAATGTTGGATACGTTGGGCGCGCGGCCGATCTGCCCCTCTCCGGGATAGATCCGCTTGGAGATGCCGCCCGCGCCCAGCGCCAGAATATGGGTGGTTTCCTCCATGATGTCCACATTGTACTGGCAGGCGTGGCCAGGCAGAGCGTAGCCCACGTTTTCCTGATTGCCGGCCATATGCTTCTGCCGGTAGAGGTAGTAGGGCGCAAGGCCCATTTGCCGGGCGGTTTCCATACCCATGCGAACCATGGCCGCCGCCTCGTCTCCGTCCGGCAGCGGGGCATTTTCCAGGTGCATGCGGCTGGAGCGCTTGATGGCCAGGGTGTGCACAGTAAGACTTTCCGGATGCAGCCGCCTGGCCGCCTCCATGGTGCGGGCAAAGTCCTCCGGCTTTTCCCCCGGCAACCCGGCGATCACGTCCATGTTGATATGCCCCATGCCCTCCGCCCGGGCCATGGCATAAGCCTCCTCCACCTGCTGTGCGGTGTGGGCACGGCCGATGACCTGCAGGGTGCGGTCGTTCATGGTCTGCGGGTTGATACTGATGCGCCCCACTCCCGCCTCCCGGATGGCCCGCAGCTTGCCTGGGGTGATGGTGTCGGGCCGCCCGGCCTCCACGGTGTACTCTCCCGCCCCGGGAAACAGCGTCATCAATCGTTCCAGCAGGCGGGATAGCTGATCCTCGTTCAGCGCCGTGGGCGTGCCGCCGCCCACATAGACCGCCCGGAGCTTCTTTCCCGCCTCCCGTATAAGGCCCGCGCCCTCTTCCATCTCATGGAACAACGCCTGCAGGTAAGGCTCCACCAGCGTTCCCTTGCCCAGTTCCCCCGAGGAAAAGGAGCAGTACGCGCATCGGGTCGTACAGAAGGGAATGCCCACATACACGTCGATCTGCCCGTCATCGGGTCCCGGCAGGCTTCGCTGCGCCCGCACCACATCCCGCAGGAGCAGCGCCTTCTCCTCCGTTACATCAAAGGTGCGGATCAGCCGGGCCACGGCCTCGTCCTCCGTCAGCCCCGCGTCCAGGGCCTCGTAGAGCAGGTGTGTGGGCCGTACCCCCGTCAGGCTGCCCCAGGGGGGATGGATGCCCGTTACCTCGCGGCACAGATCATAGATCGTCTGCCGGCACAGCCGCCGGACGGCCCGCTTGCGGTGCAGCGCCCGCAGCTGCGCATCGCCGTCCATGGGAATGGCGGCGCTGCCCTCAGCCTCGCGCCCGTCCCCGCTCACCCGGCAGCGGTAGCATCCGTCCTCCTCCCAGGCAGACCAGGCGAAACGCCGTAGTTCCTCCCATGCCGCATCGGCAATGCCAAAAAGCCGGGTCACATTCATCATGTCCGGCTCCATGGATACAAGATACTGTTCAAGTTCCGTCATCATCAGCCCTCGTGCCCGGCGAAGATGCGGCAGGGACGCCGCAGGGGCGTCAGCCGTCTCAGCGAGCGGATCAGCGCCGCCTCATCGCCCCCGGGGAGGTCGGTGCGGCCATAGCCCCGGTCAAACATCGTGTCGCCGGTAAACAGATTTTCCCCAAGCTTATAGCAAACGCCGCCCGGAGTGTGGCCCGGGGTGTGCAGGACCTGCAGAGTCATGCCCGCAATCTCCACCGCGTCGCCCTCCTCCAGCAGGCGGGTGGGCGTGGGTGCGGTTACGCTGCGACCCAGCATCCAGCTGACGTTGGCCTGTGGATCGCTGAGCAGGGGCGCGTCCAGCCGGTGGACAGCCAGCACCGTGTCCTCCGCCATCAGTCCTCTCGCCGCGCCGATATGGTCGAAATGCCCGTGGGTCAGAAGAATTGCCGCAATACGCCTGTTTTCGCAGGCACGGCGAATGGTTTCCGCCTCAGCGCCCGGGTCAATCACCAGGCAGTCGTCCCGGCCGTCCAGCCACAGCACATAGCAGCGCGTGGCCAGCTCGCCCACCGTCAGGGGCAGGATGTGCAGCGTCGCCTTGTCCATGGCTTTCCTCCTTAAAACAGCCGGGTGCTGTCCAGCAGCAGCGTCACCGGCCCGTCGTTGGTCAAATGCACCTGCATGTCGGTGCGGAAGCGCCCGGTTTCCACCGTGAAGCCCTTTTCCCGCCAGGCGCCGACCAGCTGTTCATAGAGCGCGTTGGCTGCCTCGGGCCTGGCCGCGGCTATGAAGCTGGGCCTGCGCCCGCCCCGAGCGTCGCCGTAGAGGGTAAACTGGCTCACCGCCAGGATGCTCCCTCCCACGTCTGCCAGAGAGAGGTTCATCTTCCCGTTTTCATCCTCGAAGATGCGCAGGTTAGGTACCTTCTCGGCCATGTATTTCACGTCTTTTTCCGTATCCTCGCAGGATACGCCGATGAGCACCATCAGCCCCCGGCCGATGCGCCCCGTTTCCTCCCCCTCGGAGGTCACAAAGGCGTCGGATACCCGCTGAACCACGCAGCGCATGTTATCACCCCTGTACGCGGTAAACGTCGATCACGTCCGACTTTTTCCGCAGCTGTTTGATCACCTTGTCCATCTGGTCGCGGGAGCGCACCTCCAGCGTCAGCCGGATGGCCGAGGTCTTGGTCTTTTCGTCCACCTGGGCAGAAATGGCCTTGATGGGCACGTTCATTTCGCCAATGTAGGTGGCCAGTTCGCCCAGCAGGCTCACATGATCGTAGGCCACCACCTTGATGGAGGCATAGAAGCTGCCCACGCCGTTGTCGGCCCAGTCCACCTCCACCCGTCGCTCTTCCTCGCCGTGCAGGGCGTTGACGCACTCCGCCTTGTGGATGGTCACGCCCCGGCCCCTCGTGATGTAGCCCACAATTTCGTCGCCGGGCACGGGGCTGCAGCACTTGGCGAAGCGCACGGGGATGTCCATGTCCTCATTGCCCACCATGATGATGCCGTGGTTGGCGCGGCTGGCGTTGACCCGCTGCTCAGCCTGCTCGGGCAACTCCTCCAGCTTCGGCGCAGGAGCAGGCTCGTGGGCGCGCTGCTCGTCGATGAGCTTGGACACCACATACACCGCCGCCATGCCGCCGTAGCCCACCGCGCCGAACACGTCATCCATTTCCACAAAGCCATACTTCTTCAGCATGCCCTCGCAGTATTCAGGCTTGAGCAGATCCCGCAGGTCGACGCCCCGGCGCTTGCATTCCCTGTCCACCATGGCGCGGCCCAGCTCAATGTTTTCACTCTTGAGCTCCTTTTTCAGGAACTGGCGGATCTTCGCCTTGGCCTGGGGGGTTTTGCAGATGCGCAGCCAGTCGGTGGACGGGCCCTTGCAGGCGGCGGAGGTCATGATCTCCACCCGGTCGCCGGTTTCCAGTGGCGTGTCGAGGGGCACAATCTTGCCGTTCACCTTGGCGCCCACGCACTTGTTGCCCACGGCGGAATGGATGCGGTAGGCAAAGTCAAGGGGCGTGGCGCCCTTGGGCATGGAGATTACGTCGCCCTTTGGGGTAAAGAGGAAAACCTCCTCGGAGAACAGGTCGGTTTTGAGGGTGTCGACAAACTCCTTGCTGTCGCGGGTTTCGTTCTGCCAGTCCAGAATTTGACGCACCCAGAACAGCTTGCTGTCCAGGTCGTTGCCCCCGCCGCCGCCCTCCTTGTAGCGCCAGTGGGCGGCGATGCCGTACTCGGCCACCCGGTGCATCTCCCAGGTGCGGATCTGCACCTCAAAGGGAAAGGGCATCTTCCGCCCGCCCACCACCGTGGTGTGCAGGGACTGGTACATATTGGCCTTGGGCACGGAGATATAGTCCTTGAAGCGGCCGGGAATCTGGTTCCACAGGGTATGCACAATGCCCAGCACGGCGTAGCAGTCGGGGATGGTATCCACCAGCACCCGGATGGCGATCAGGTCGTAAATCTGGTCGAAGGGCTTGTTCTGCAAAACCATCTTTCGGTAGATGGAGTAGAAGTGCTTTGGCCGGCCGTCGATGTCGTAGTGGATATGCTGCTCGTCCAGCTTGGCGGAAAGCTCCGCAATCACCATACGGATGTTTTCCTGGCGCTCGGAGCGCTTCTGCCCTACCTTCTGCACCAGGTTCTGATACCCTGCGGGGTCAATATATCGCAGGGAAAGATCCTCCAGCTCCTGCTTGATGGCATACACGCCCAGCCGGTGGGCCAGAGGGGCATAGATGTCGAGAGTTTCCCTGGCGATGGCCACCTGCCGGGCCTCGGGCTGGTGCTTGAGGGTGCGCATGTTGTGCAGGCGGTCGGCCAGCTTGATGAGCACCACGCGGATGTCCTTGCTCATGGC
>CAMDVP010000173.1 GCA_945877525.1 uncultured Clostridia bacterium
ATGTCTGCGTCACCGCCGAATCCTCCGGCGTAACCATGGACGCTTCCCTGCTGGGCGTGGAATACGCCATGACCTTCCACGGGAACGGTACCATGGATCTGGTCATAGCCGACGCCCCTCTCGCCGGCCTTGCCTGGTCGGACAACGGGGACGGCACCCTCGCCATCGACTATTACGGCATGCCCATGAGCGTCACGATCACCGACGAGGGCTTCGACCTGAACTATTTTGACGCCATGCTCATGCACATGGTGCCCCAGGAATAAAGCTTTTCCAAAAACGCGGCGGGGCCGGCGCAATCAAGCGTCGGCCCCGCTTTATTGGGGTTGTGTTATACTATTCTTATTCTAAACGGAGCGAAAGAGTGCAGAGGGTGACGCCTCGCCAGCGGCGAGTCCGCCGAAGGCACCGCAAAGCCCTCTGCTCGCCTGCGGACGCGACCAAAGGGCTTTCCGATCGCCCTTTGGAAACCTTCGGGGCCGTCCCTTTGATACTATGGCTTTTAATGCAACACAGTATTACTCGTCAATATTCACGCTGACCCCATTAACCTCCACGTTGCCATCGGCCAGCACCAGGATATAGCGCCGTCCGTCGATCACCCGTGTTTCAATCAGGTCGCTGTGAGCGGGATCCACCTGAATGGTCACGCTGGGGGTGGACACCTTGAAGGTCCTGGCGGGCACCATGTTCACGGCAGGCAGCTCGGCATACGCGCCAAAGGCCTGGGTATACTGCTCGTCAAAGGCGGCGGTCTTTTCCTCCGACACGCCGCATCCCTGCAGCACATCCTTCATGTCCTGCCGGGAAAGGGTGAGGGGCTCGGCATGCTTGTCAGCCTTGCGCTCCTCCAGCATGCCGCACACCGTTTCCTGCACGGCCTGCACCACGCTCAGGCTACATTCCTCCCCCAGGGCCTCCTGCAGCACGGCCTGGAAGGTTTCCTGCTGCTCGGGCGCAGGCATGGGCGGCTGCACGCCGAACACGCGGCGCATCAGCGGTTCATGGGGGTTGGCGCTGTCCCTTGTATACATCATGGCAACATACAGGTTGGCGCTGCGCTCCTCAAAGGCCGGGAAAAGGAAGCCCGTCTCCGGGGGCGCAACCATCCAGTCCGAAGCCTTGTTATGGAACTCGCTCTCCGCCGCGAAATAGCTCAGCCCGGGGCGGGTGGGCTTCACGGGGCACAGGGCACAGAGCATATAGCTGAACAGATCGGTAGAGCGCTCCGCGTCATTTTCGTCGTTCTGATCCTTGTAGGGCACATCATATCCGTCGTGCAGCAGCAGGATCAGGTAATTGCAGGCGTTCTGATCCGCCTCCACGGACTGCGCTTCCTGCGCGCCCTCCTCGCGGATGGCCTCAATCACCCGCCGGTAGAATTCCTCCACCGCCGCGTCATCCTTCAAGGAGGAATCCCGCAGGGCGGACAGCAGCCGATGTTCCTCGCCCTCCATGGCCTGGGCTGCGGTGAATTCCACAGGCAGCAGGTTCTGCCCCTGGGTGCCGGAAAGCACCCGTTTGAAGATAGCCATGTACTTCTCATTTTCCTCCTGGGCCATGCCGAACACCGGCTGGGCAAAGTTGGAGATCACCTGCCCGTCATGGGTCACATAGCATCCGCGGATCACGCTGGGATTGCGCCGGTCGGGGTTCAGGCGGCGGCGAAGCTCGGAAAAATCACGCTGGTTCATCAGCCAGTCACCTCTCAAATAAATGTTTTCCGGAGTATTGTATCATACTTTTCATCCCTGCGCCAGGTGAAAAATGCTTGCCAGCTTCCGCCAAATCCGCTACAATGAAGGTGATTCATATTCCCTTCATAGGAGGTTATCTTCATGCGGATTCTTTTCAAGGGCGGCCTTGTGCTGGACGGCACGGGCGGCGCGCCCTTCACCGGCGATGTGCTGGCGGAGGACGGGCGCATTGCCGCCGTGGGCCCCGGACTATGCGCCGAAGCCGATGAAACCGTCGACTGCGCCGGGCTGGCCGTGGCCCCGGGCTTCATCGACGCGCATTCCCACAACGACTGGTTCACCGCCCGCAAGGGCAAGGAGCGTTTCTTCCGCTCCTTCCTGGAGCAGGGTATCACCACCCAGGTCACCGGCAACTGCGGCTTTTCCCCCTTCGGATACGACAGCGCCACACCCCACAAGGCGCTCATTGGCAGCGGGCTGTTTTGTCAGGGCGACGCAGAGGGCGACCTGAGCACCCTGCCGGGCTACATCGCCGCATCGGGGGATATCCCTGTGAACATCGTGCCCATGCTGGGCCACATGAGCAGCCGCATCAGCCTGACAGGGTATGACAGCCGTCCCCTGACGGAGGATGAGCTGAAGCGGCAGGACGCGCTGATTTCCCGGGAGCTGGAGGCCGGCGCGGCAGGCATTTCCTTTGGCCTGATGTACGAGCCCGACCGTTACGCCCCCTATGAGGAGCTGAAGCGCGCCGCGCTCATCGCCAGGCGGTACGGCCGGCCCGTGACGGTGCATGCCCGGGCCTGCTCCGCCGTCAGCACCAGCTATGGTCTGCCCTTCGGCGGACGCGCCCACAACCTGCGGGCTCT
Organism: uncultured Clostridia bacterium; assembly: GCA_945877525.1. Classification (GTDB taxonomy): domain Bacteria; phylum Bacillota; class Clostridia; order Christensenellales; family Aristaeellaceae; genus UBA11524. The sequence goes on from CAMDVP010000173.1 coordinate 2,567, forward strand.
GGACGAGATGCTTCGCCTCACCCGGGAAACCGGCGTGGACATGCAGTTCAGCCACCTGATTTTTGTGGGCGAGCGCTCCTGGAAAACCGTTGACGAGGCCCTGCGCCTGATCGACAGCATCAACCGGGAGGGCCACCGTTTCTTCTACGACAGCTACGCCATGCTCTACGGCGCGTCGGTTATCACGGTGGTGCTGCCGGGATGGTATCTCACCCTGCCGAAGGAAAAGCGCCGCTCCCCCGCCGTGAAGGCCCGCCTGGCCGTGGAAATCGGCGTATCCAAGGCGCTGCTGGGCTTCAACTTTGGGGATATCCGCATCACCTGGGCGGGCGAAGGCCATCAGGACTGCGTGGGCAGGAGCGTCAGCGAAATTGCCGCGGCCTGGGGTGTGAGCGATCTGGACGCTTACATCCGTCTGGTAGACGACACCGAGGGCCGCGGGCGGGTGCTGATGTACAAGTATCTGAACGACGATATTCTCCGCCGTCTGATGAAGGACGACAAGTGCCTTTACATGACCGACGCCTGGATTGACGAGGAGGGCATGCAGAACCCCGCGGCGTTCTGCTGCTTCCCGGAATTCCTGCGCCTGGCCCGGGAGCAGGACACGCTGCCCCGCACCATCCGCCAGATGACCGGCGCGGCGGCCGACCGCTTCGCCCTTTCTGACCGTGGTTATCTGCGCCCCGGCTGCGCCGCCGACGCGGTGGTGTTTGATCCTTCCGCCGCAGCCCCCGGCCGCGACCTGAACGGCCGTCCCCTGGGCATCCAGCGGGTGATGGTCAACGGCCAATGGGCCGTGAAGGACGGCGCCTTCATTCCCGGAAGCCTGCACGGGAAGTTTTTGCTGAAATGACAAGCCCCCCCTGAACGGCAGCCCTGTAAGGCTTCTACCTTCCCAGGACTTCTCAACAGAATACAGCACCTATCATAGAGATTGAAAAATGACTCTCTATGGATAGGTGCTATTTTTTTGCCAATCGGAGATCATTCCAGCGCCATCGGCGGGTGCAATTCTTTGGACAAAAAAGAATCATCCGACCCAATCGCTCATCAGGAACAACTGGTTCGGATGATACTGGTACACCATTAGGGACTCGAACCCTAGACACCCTGATTAAGAGTCAGGTGCTCTACCAACTGAGCTAATGGTGCTCATGTTTCCCTTGCGGTCAACGATAGATATTATACTCTGTTCCAGCCATTTGTCAACCCCATTTGAAAATTTTTTCCCGCAGGCCCGCACCGGGAGCAAATCCAGCACCGTGCTCCTTCTTGCATGCAGAAACGCGGCAGGAGGACGTGTGTCCCCCTGCCAACCTGCACTGATGCCTGCAACGCCGGTCTGCCTTGCAACGGCATGGAAGCCGGCAATGCTTCATCCCGGCTGCGATAGCCCCGGGGCTCCTGTATGTCCGCAAGATACCGATGTCATCACGGGAGCAAGCATTCCCTGATCCATCTCATACACCACATCGCATAACGCATCGATATCCTGCTGAAAGTGACTTGCCAGCAGAATGGTCTTTCCCTGCGCCTTCAGTGTTGCCAGCAGCGCCCGAATCTCCCCCGCGCCGCTCTTGTCCAGTCCGTTCATGGGCTCGTCCAGAATCAGCAGGGACGGATCCTCCAGCAGGGCCTGCGCAATTCCGAGGCGCTGCCGCATGCCCAGGCTGTACTGGCTGACCGGCTTGCGCAGGGAAGCATCAAGGCCCACCAGATCCATCAGCGCCTTCACGCGCTCCCTGGACGCGCCTTTGCCGAGCCGCGCCAGCCACAGCAGATTGTGTAGCCCGGTTTCATGGGGGAGAAACCCCGGCGTTTCAATCAGCATCCCTGTATCAGGCGCAAAGTCGCAGTCCCGCCCGATGGTTTTGCCGAAAACCCGCGCGGTTCCGGCATTGGGGCGCAGAAAGCCGCAGATGCACTTCATCAGCACCGTTTTGCCGCTGCCGTTGCGCCCAATGATGCCATGGATTTTTCCCTGCTCCAGTTCCAACGACACATCCCGCAGCACCGTTTCGCTGCCGAAGCGTTTAGTCATGTGCTGGACACTGACTGCCATATCACTCATCTGAGTATCCTCCTGTAAAGCGGAATGAAAACCTGCGCATGGCGAGCGCCGATACGATCATCAGCAGCAACGATACCCCGCCGAGCAGCAGGCAGGATGTCTGCACCCTCGGCAACAGGTCATAGCCGAAGTTGTGCATAGTATACGTCGCGTGCTGCAGGGGCGACAGCCATGCTGACAGAAGATTGGCGTAATACTGCATTTCTCTTGGCAGCTGCAGCCAGGTCATGAAGCGATCCGGTGTCAGTACATAGCCCGCGAAATTGATTCCCAGCACAGCAATGATGCCTGCCTTTCGGCTTTTCAGCATCGTAAAGGTCAGCTGGAGCATGGCCATCAGCAGCACATACTGGAACAGCAGCAGGAAGATCTGTATGGTACAGCCGTAGGGCGTTGTCAGCTTGACCGTCTTTCGCATGACGGACAGCGCCACCTCAAAGGATGCCGGAGAGAAGGACAGCATGGTGGCTGTTTCCGACCAGTTGTTCGTAACAAACACATTGCAGCCGATGCACATGACCATGCTGAAAACAAGAATCATCAGCGTATAGCACAGCGTCAGAATGAACACGGTCGCAATCTGCCCCAGCAGCCAGTTCAGATAGGTGGTACGGAAGATCAGGTACGACGCAGGGGTGTCCAGCCGTGGAAGGGCCGAGAGCATCAGCATCATCACCAGTGCTGAAAAGAGGATGCTCTCATCGTCCGCGTAGCACCAGACGAAAGGCTCCAGCAGCTGCACATTGGTCAGGTACGTGCGGGAGATGGCCATGGTTTTGTCCGTCAGCAGCCAGCAGAGCAGAAAGCCCAGCAGCAGGCTCATGTAGAAGCGGGGATTCCTGCGCAGGGAGTACAGATTCCAGCCAGCGCAGACGAAGGCTTCCCGGAGGTTACACATAGGCGTTCACCTTCTTTCGCAGCGTTCCAGCAAGTGTGGCAGCAAGTATTCCCAGCGCCAGCAGCAGGGGCCAAACCGCGCCGGTAAGCCAGTTGGTCGGATTGAGCAGCGCCACATCCGGGAAGAAGCGGGTGCCAATCATCACCATGGCGTAGCACAGGCACAGCGGCGCAAGGTAGGCAGCAGAGGTCGTTTCCGTCATTAGGGCCATCAGGCAGCCTGCGCCCGCCCAGATGCCGCCGCACAGCATCCGGCGCAAAAGCAGCGGCCAGACGGGGGCGAAATCTCCCGCGGGGAATGGCTGCCCGGCGCAAATCAGCATCATCAGGTGGAACACCAGCAGTAGGCCCATGGCAGCCGCGATTTGCAGCAGCATTCCGCTGGCGAAGGTGGCAAGCATCTTTCCGGCAATCCAGCCTTTGCGCCCTACACGGAAGACCGCAGGGCGGATGGCTCCGCTCCTGATTTCCTGCAACGCCTGTGCCGAAAAGGGCAGCGCAGATAGCGCAGGCAGGATCATCACGCCGAAGCTGCCCTGCAAGCCCTGGGATAACAGCGATGCGGCATCCAGCCAGAAGCTGTCCTCAGACAGCTCTATTTCAGTCAGCATATTGATCAGGTAGTAGGACTGATCGCCAATGGACATATACAGCGACAATATCGAGGCAAAAACGACAACAAGAAACCAACGCCCCGTGATCGCGCGGCGAAAATCATCAGCTATGCACTTCATAGGCAGGCTCCTTAGTAGCCGTAGTTGCGGTCAATCACCGTGCCGCTTATCGCGTCAATCGTCAGGAGGGAGTTGCAGGGGTAGTCATACGTTTCACGCGGAAGAATCTGGATGCCCATAAAGTCCCACACCGGGCGCAGCTCCCATTGGTTGGGGTTGTCCTTGCACAAAACAGGCATATAGCCCAGACGTATTTCGGTGATATGCATGCCGTTCTTCGCCGCGGCTGTACGGCCCATATCATTTTCGGTGCCTTGAACAGACAGCGGGGCAATCGCGCCGAAGATGCTCATGATTTCCTCAAAGGGCAGCAGCT
>CAMDVP010000174.1 GCA_945877525.1 uncultured Clostridia bacterium
GGCTTCAAGCCGCCCCTGCCCATGATTCTCAGCGCCATGAGAGCGCTGGTGCTGGGCGATCTGCTCATGCGCTGCCTGTACCGTGTGCGCCCCTACGAGGCTGTGCGGGGCAGCGCCGATCAGCTGGTCAGCGTCTGGTCGCAAAAATGCATATCGTTCCTGACCGGTTCGGACAAGAGCCTGTCCTACGCTGCGCTGTGCCGGGCGCTGGTAAACGCCTTCGACACCCTGCCTCTCAGGGACATTCCCCGCAAGCCCCGGGTGGGTGTGGTCGGAGAGATTCTGGTGAAGTACATGCCCATGGCCAACAACCATCTGGTGGAGCTGCTGGAGCAGGAGGGCGCGGAGGCCGTGGTACCCGACCTGATGGATTTCTTCTGCTACTGCGTATACGGCGGGGATTTCAAGCACCGGTATCTGGGCCGGAGCTGGACGTCCTCCGCCACGGCGCAGCTGGGGGTGGGCGCGCTGCGCGCCCTGCGCCGCCCCGCCATGGAGGCGCTTGAAGCCAGCCGGCGCTTCGACACCCCGCTGCCCATCGAGCAGATTGCGCAGCTGGCCGAGCCCTTCCTGGCCCTGGGCAATCAATACGGCGAGGGGTGGTTCCTCACCGGGGAAATGGCCGAGCTTTTGACCTGCGGGGTCAAAAACATTGTGTGCATCCAGCCCTTTGCCTGCCTGCCCAACCATGTGGTGGGCAAGGGCGTTATCAAGCGCCTGCGCATGCGCTATCCCGAAGCAAACATCGTCGCCCTGGACTACGACCCCGGCGCCAGCGAGGCCAATCAGCTCAACCGCCTCAAGCTGATGCTCTCCAATGCCTGATTCGCCCTTGATTTTCCAGGCGCATGGCGGTACAATAAGCCATCAGGCCCGCCGCGGGCCGAAAAAGGAGCGTTATCATGAGCGAATGCAAAAAGGTGCTGCTGCTTGGCGATTCCCGCCGCATGGGCTACGAGCCCTTTGTCCGCGAGCAGCTCAAGGACATTGCCGAGGTTTACGGCCCGAAGGAAAATGGCCGCTGGGCCGGGTATACCCTCAATACCCTCCGTTTCTGGATGAACGACTTCCCCGCCCCCGACCTGGTTCACTGGAGCTGCGGATTATGGGATCTGGGCGACGACTATCACCTTGGACGGCCCTTCTCCCTGCCGGAGGAATACGAAAGCGCGGTTGACCGCACGGTCATTGTGCTGCGCAAGCTGTTTCCCGGGGTCAAGATCATCTTCGGCACCACCATGCCGGTGGGCGACCAGGATCCCACGGACATTGAAAGCTACAACGACATCATGCGCCGCATCGCCGCCCGGGAGGATATTCCCGTGGACGATCTGTGTGGGCTGATGAAAGGCCGCATGTCCACCTACGACGCAGGTGACGGGCTCCACCTGAATGACGCGGGCAATGCCATCGTCGCCGCGCAGGTGTCCGAAACCATCCGCCGGTATCTGTTACAGGACTGATTCGCATCTGGCGGCAAAGATAAAAGAAGGAGACAGCCATCGGGCCGTCTCCTCTTTTCATATGCATGGTTTCAGTTGTCCCAGAACAGCAGTTCAAAGGACGGATAATCCTTGCCGTCCACCTCCAGCATGCCCAGGCATTTGCCGTACATGCGCTGCTGGCTGTCCACGGAGAAGTTGGGCTCCTCAGTGGTGGTGACGTATACAATATTGCTGTATTTGCCCGACTTGCTTTGGGTCATGGCCATCTTGATCAGCCACTGGCCGTCATTTTCCTCCAGTGACAGCACATACAGCGAGTAGACCATGGTTCGGCCCGTATAACCCTTGATTTTGCTGGTCAGGGTGGAATAGGCGGGCTTCACGGCCTCCTCGCGGATCTGGTTCTGCCTGTCCTCCTCGGTCAGCGTGCGGTTAGCCGTGGCGGTAAAGCGGCGGGTGCCGTAGCCTTTTTTCTCAAACACCAGCGTCACCGGGTAGTCTCCCTCGGCGCTGGAATCGATGGAGAAACTGAACTTGCCGCTGGCATTGGTCGTCACAGACTTCTTGTAGGCGTCTCCCACCAGGCACTGCACCTTCACGTTGCGCAGCGTGGTGCCGGAAATCACCAGCTTGTCCTCAGACAGCTCGGACACATCGTTCACGGTAAAATCGACGGGCATGCCGTCGGAGAAATTCACCGGCAGCAGGCTCTTCTGATAGGTGGTGGTGTCAAAGACGATTTCCTCTGTGACCGCGCCCTGGTTTTCCACGGTCATGGTCATCAGCCACACGCCCTCCTCCGGCAGCGTTACATCCATGGAAAACTTGCCGGTCTTGCCCGCGGTCGCCTCCAGCACCATGGGCTCGGGAGAGGACATGCGCATCAGCACGCCCGTCAGCGTCATACCTGCGCCGCAGGTGCCGGATACGGTAAAGCTGCCGGTGTTGGTTTCCACGGGAGGCTTTGCGGTGAATTCCACCTTCGGCGCCACATCGAGGGGCTTGTCCAGAACCGTGGTGAAGCGCCAGGTCTTCAGGATATCCGTCAGCTCGTTGCTGTCGGCCGCCTTCAGGCTCCGGCCGAAAACCTGATAGTCCAGGGTGATGGTATACCCGTTGCGGATGGCGCGGCGGGCATAGCCCTGATAGGTCGTTCCATCGGCGGTGCGCTTGTACTTCAGCTGCAGAAAGCGGCCGCAGTTGGACATCTTCTTCCACTCGGCAGAGGAATATGTATAGCCCTGCACCTTGTAGGCCGCGCCCTTGAGGTGCTGGGTGCGGTAAGCGGCACGCTCTGTGGCCGTTTGCTGATCCAGGTCGAAATACTGCCTGGCAGCCTCGTCCTGCACGGCGGTGATTTCAAGGCACACGTCGGCGCTCTTTGTCCATGCCTGGGCCAGCACGCCGCGGGCGGACCAGTCCGCCAGCAGCGCCTCCTCCGTGGTGCCCTGTCCGGCCACCCACTCGGGGTGGCGGCTGAGGTTATCGGGGGTAAGAATAATATAATCGCTGTCGCTAATCTCGCAGGTGGCGCTGATATCCGTGAAGGTCAGCGTTTGCGCGCCGGCCACAGCGCAGCCCAGCAGGCACAGCATCAGCGTGAAGGCAAACAGGAACTTCCGCATGGAAATGTCACCAGCCTTTTCATTGGGAAAGTCGTCTTTGGCCCCGGATATGCCGGGGCGTTCTTTTGCATTATAGCATATCCCGGGGCGTTAGGCAAGAAATCGCGGGGAGGATTCCTGTAACAACCCGCCTATACAGGGATAGCCGTCACTTTTTCCGGGCAGAATGAAAGTGTCATTTCATGGCTAACACGCCATGCTCACGGAGGCCCTGCCCATGACCCGCTTTGACGCACCCAACGCGGCGGTGCGCGGATACCGCCCCGCGCCGCATTCCACCCATGCAGCACGGCGCTTTCCCCGCGCCCTGCTGCTGCTCTTCCCTGCCCTGGCGCTGATGCTGGCTGTATGGCAGCTGCTGCCCCGCGCCGCCGCGCCGGACACGCAGACCTTTGCCCTGCCGGCTCAAACCACCCTGCCCCGGCAAGCCTTCGCCCTGCCCGATTGTGTTCGGACGGGCTTCCCGGAGGGCTATGCCCTGCGACAGCTGGCCGTATCGGAGGTGCGCCTGCGCGAGGGGCGCATGCTGCTGATTGACGAAAACCATCCGCTGCCGGAGGGGTATACCCCCGCCGATACGCTGAACATCCTGAGTGCGTCGGGCGGACGGGCCACCTGCCGCGATCTGTCCGCCGTGCTGGGCGAGGACGCACTTGACGCCCTTTCCGCCATGCTGACAGCGGCCCGGCAGGAGAAGCACATGGGCCTGGTGGCGTTTGCCGGCTCGCGCTCCCCTGAGCAGCAGCGCATTCTGCTCACCGATACCCTCGCCGCCCTCTCCCGGGACATGAGCCTGGACGAGGCGCTGTCCGCCGCAAGGGCCGCGGTGGCGTCCCCCGGATATTCAGAGCATCAGACGGCCTGGGCCGTCGACATCCGCGTCTGCCCGCAGTGGAACGGCGCACCCCTGGCAGAATCCATGGAGGAAAGCGAGGACGGCCGTTGGCTGATGGACAACTGCTGGCGCTACGGCTTCATCCGCCGCTATCCCGGGGCCAATCCCCGGGACGGCAGCTGCCGTGCCTATCACCTGCGCTATGTGGGATGCGCCCACGCGTCGCTCATGCACGCCCTGGGTCTGTCCCTGGAGGACTACCTGAGCCTGCTGCACAGGCAGCGCGCGCTCACCCTATATGATGATTCCGGTGCGCCGATCTGCTCCGCCGTCTGCGTGGAGGCGGAAGCGCGCCAGACGCTGCTTACCCTGCCTGAGGAAGCCACCCCGGAGGATCTGAGCCTGGACAATCTGGGCTTTGCCGTGGTCTCCTGCATATACGGGGCTACCTTACCCACCGGCGCGCCCTGAAGGGGTAGCACACCGCCCGCACATGTCCCACCAGCATGTCGCGCTCAAGCGGCCCCACCCGGCGGCTGTCGTTGGAATTGTCCCGGTTGTCCCCCAGGACGAAATACTCGTTTTCCCCAAGGGTCACCGGCTCCATGCCGGCTTTGTGCCTTGTATGGGCCGGGTCAAGATACGGCTCGTCCAGGGGCTGGCCGTCGATGTACACCACGCCCTCCTCCATGGACACCGTTTCCCCCGGCAGCCCGATCAGCCGCTTGACGAAATACTGCGGGATCAGCTTCCACCGGTCCAGATACCGCCCGGGGTAGTGGCAGATCACCACGTCCTGCCGCTTTGGCTCTGCAAGGCGGTAGTCCAGCTTGGTCACCAGCATCAATTCGCCGTTTTCCAGGGTGGAGCGCATGCTCGCGCCCTTAACCCGCACCGGCTCGAAGAGAAATTCCCGAATCAGCAGCGCCAGCACCACCGCGAAAAGCACCGTCATCAGGGTTGATACCATGCCGCGCCGCCTCCTTCGCCTTGTTTCCGCATGCTTTTGTATGCCCGGCCCCGTCACGGCTGCTCCGCCGGGTCAGGGCCCTGGCGCAGGATCTTCTTGCGCCGCTTGAGGAATGTTTCCCGGTCCAGCATCACAATGCGTCCGCAGCCGGAGCATTTCATCTTGATATCCGCGCCCGTGCGGATGACCGTCCACTCGCTGGAGCCGCAGGGGTGCTGCTTGCGGGTCTGCACCACGTCGCCCAGGCGGATGGGCTGCTGCTCTATCATCTGCAGGTCATCTCCTTTTCTCTGGCATGGGCACATTATACCGTTTTTCACAGGAAAGCGCAAGCGGGCGCAGGATGCCAATCTCTGCCGCGGCGCGCTTGCCTTTTTCCCCTGCCGGGGCTATAATGGATGCATCACAGGCAAGGAGGGCTGCGCCATGGCGGGGATTGCATCGCCCATTGGGGTGTTTGACAGCGGCGTGGGCGGCATCAGCGTGCTTGCCGCGCTTGAGCGCACGCTTCCCATGGAGGATTTTGTCTACTTTGGCGATACCCTGCACGCTCCCTACGGCACCAAGCCGGAGGCGGAGGTGCTGGGGTATGTGAGGGAGGTCATGTCCCATCTCATGGTTCGGGATGTGAAGGCCGTGGTCATTGCCTGCAACACCGCCACCAGCGTGGCCGCCGCCCGTCTTCGGGAGGAGCTGACCCTGCCCATCATCGGCATGGAGCCCGCCCTCAAGCCCGCGGCGGAGCATCGCCGGGGCGGCGCCATCCTGGTGCTCGCCACGCCCATGACCCTGCGGCTGCCCAAGTTTCAGGCGCTGTATGCCCGCTATGGCGAAGGGGCTGAACCGCTTCCCTGCCCCGGGCTGATGGATCTGGTGGAGCAGGAGGATTTCGCCCAGGCCGAATCATATTTGCAAAAGCTGCTGCAGCCCTACGACCTGCGCCAGGTGGACGCGGTGGTGCTGGGCTGCACCCATTATGTGTTTCTGCGGCCGGTGCTGCGCCGCCTGCTGCCGGACAACACCCTGATTCTGGACGGCAACGCGGGCACCGCCAGGCAGTTGGCACGGGTGCTGTCTAAGCGGAAGCTGCTCCGGGAGGCAGGCGCGGGCAGCATCACCCTGGAAACCAGCGGAAGCGCCGACGCAGTGCTGCCCCAGATGCGCCGCCTGCTGGCCCTGGCCCGAACGCTTGAAACAGGGGAAGCCAGTTTCTTACCGCAAACTTTATAAAAATCTGCCAAAGATACGCTTTGATGAAAATCAAGGCTTTTCTTTTGGTGCTTTTTATGCTATGATGTCTGTATCGTATATCCGGGCGTTCTGGCCACGACGCGCTTGTCGGGCGCACATGGCCGCATCCAAAGAAAATCAGTGCAAGGAGGAACCATACATGGCTGATTATTTGACCAGTAACATCCGTAACATCGCCCTCATGGGACATGGCGGCGAGGGCAAGACCACGCTGACTGAGGCCATGCTCTATGCCGCTGGCATTATCGACCGTCAGGGCAAGGTGGAGGACGGCACCACCACCACCGACTTTGAGCCCGAAGAAATCAAGCGCAAGTGCTCCATCAGCGCCGCCTGCGCCCCCATCGACTGGAACGACAAGATGCTCAACATCATCGACGTTCCCGGCTATTTTGACTTCATCGGTGAAATGGTGGGCCCCCTGCGCGTGGTGGAGACGGCCTGCATCGTCGTCAGCGGC
>CAMDVP010000175.1 GCA_945877525.1 uncultured Clostridia bacterium
ATCGTGCGAGCGACCGGAATTGTGAGAAGAATCGACGAGCTTGGCCGGGTGGTCATCCCCAAGGAAATTCGCAGAACCCTGCGGATTCGTGAGGGCGATCCACTGGAGATTTACACCGACAGGGATGGCGAGGTCATCCTGAAGAAATACTCCCCCATTGGCGAAATGTCGTCTTTCGCCAAGGACTACACGGAATCCCTGTTCCGCTCCCTGGGGCACATCGCCTGCATCGTGGACCGCGATCAGGTGGTGGCCGCCAGCGGCGTGAGCAAGAAGGAATTGTGGGACAAGCCCATCAGCCATGATCTGGAAACCGCCATCGCCAACCGGCAGACCGTGGCCATCAACCGGCAGAGTGGCGGCAAAACCGTGGCCGTTACCAACGAGGAGGACGCTCAGGGCTACACCGCTCAGGTGCTTTCCCCCATCATTGCCGATGGCGAGGCCATCGGCGCGGTGTTGCTGCTCAGCCGCGAGCAGGGGGCGCGCATGGGTGACACCGAGCTGAAGGTGGCCGAAACCGCCGCCGGCATCGTGGGACGACAGATGGAGCAGTAGCGCCGCACAGCCCTTCCTCCCGGATGAGGAGGAAGGGGCTTTTTCTGTCATACCGCGGGAAGCAGCGGATTCTCCCTTGTGTCCGGGGACAATCCGGCGTATAATAGAGGACGATATTCTCCGTCCTGACGGTGCAAAGGAAGGTCCTTATGGCAAAGACGACCAAGTCCCTGGTGGGCGGCATCACCGTGCTGAGCGCTGCGGGCATTATCTGCAAGCTGGTAGGGGTATTGTTTAGCATTCCCCTCACCTGGCTGATCGGCGCGGAAGGGCTGGGCATTTTCCAGTCAGTATTTCCCACCTACAATCTGCTTCTGACCATCTCCTCCGCCGGACTGCCGGTTGCCATTTCCCGCATGGTGTCCCACTGCCTGGCTAAAGATGATCCGCGCAACGCCCGCAGGGTGTTTCGGGTAGCGCTGTGGCTGCTGGCGGCCCTGGGCTGCGTTTGCACCATCGTCATGCTTGCCTGCAGCCGGCAATTGTCCCAGCTGGTCAACGAACCCCAGTCTGTGCAGGGGTTCCAGGTCATCGCACCCTGCGTGGCCATTGTGTGCGTGCTGTCGGCCTTCCGCGGCTTTATGCAGGGACAGCAGAACATGGTACCCACCGCCACCAGCCAACTCATCGAGCAGGTGGGCAAAGTGTTCATTTCCCTGCCCCTGGCGTATTTCGGCTCCCGCATGGGCCTTGCCGAGGGCGCTGCCGGGGCGCTGCTTGGCATCACCATTGTGGAAGCGGTCGCGCTTGTGTACATGATCGCTCTCTACTTCCGTCAGCGCGGGGCGTTTGACCGTATTCCCCAGCTTTCCGCTGATGCGCCCATTGCCTCCTCCGCCCTGGGCAAGCGGCTGATGGTCATCTCCATTCCCATCACCATTGCCTCATGCATTGTGCCCCTGGCGCAATTTGTGGATTCCACCATGCTGGTGTCCCGGATGATGGACGCGGGTATTGCCCAGTCGGAGGCCCGTTCGCTCTACGGTCTGTTTTCCGGTCTGGTCATCCGCCTGATTAACGTACCCACCGCCCTGGCCCTGTCCATTTCCATGAGCTTGGTGCCTGCCATTTCCTCCGCCAAGGCCCTGGAGGATCATGCTGCCATCGCGAGGCAGAGCGATCTGGGGCTGCGCTTTGCCTTTCTCATCGGCATGCCCTGCTCCGTCGGCATGAGCCTGCTCAGCCGTCCTATCCTGGCCTTCTTCTATCAGGGTACGCTCTCCGCCGAACACCTGCAGGTGGCCAGCGAGCTGCTCTCCGTGTCCAGCCTGACGGTGGTGCTCTTTACCGTGGTGCAGGCCACCAGCTCTATCCTGCAGGGGCTCCACAAACAGCGCCTGCCCATGTATACCCTGGTTGCCGGGGTGGCGGTGAAAATTCTGATGAACTACCTTCTGGTGGGCATTCCATCCATCAACATCCACGGCGGGCCGCTGGCCTCCATCGCATGTTACAGCATTTCCATGATTCCAAACCTGTACTTTGTGCTGAAGTACGCCCGCATGCGCTTTAACTGGCAGGGTTGGATTCTCCGGCCCGCCGCCGCCACGGCCGTCATGGGGCTGGCTGTGTTCGCCTTGCGGGAGCTTTTGCCCATCAACCGTCTACTGACCCTTGTGGAGATTGCCGCAGGCGTGGTGGTCTATGTGATGGCAGCCCTGCTCTTCAAGGCTGTAACGCCCGATGATTTCCGCAGCCTGCGGCGTGGAAAGAAAGCGTGAGGTGACCTACCAATGAAGCCCATGATCACCGTTGTATCCCTTGGCCCCGGCAGCCCGGAGCTGATGACGCTGCAAACCGTTCAGGCCCTTCAAAAGGCCCGGCGGCTGATCCTTCGCACAAGCCGCCATAGCGTGTCGTCCTGGCTTGAGGAAAACGGCATTGGCTTTGATTCCCTGGATGCCTGGTATGACCGCTACGATGATTTCGATGCGCTACACAGCGCCATCGCCCGCCATCTGTGGGAGCAGGCACAAAGCAGCCCCATCACCTACGCGGTCATGGACGCCTCCAGCGACGGCTCGGTTGCGGAACTGTCCGCGCAATGCCCGGAGGACGGCACGCTGACGCTGATGCCTGGGCTGTCCATGACGGATGTGTATCTCAGCGAGCTTCCCGACGCCAGAGCCCGCATACACGGTCTGCGCACCCTGCCCTCCACATCCTGCGCCACCGCACGGCACGATCCCCGCCTGCCCCTGCTGATTACCGAGCTGGACTCTCCCGTGCTGGCGGGCGAAGTGAAGCTGTGGCTTGGCGACTTGTACAACGAGGAGTCCAACGTGGTGTTCTTCCCATCCCGGGTGAAGGCGCACCGCCGGCCCATATCCATCCAACTGATGGAACTGGACCGGCAGCATGGCTACGACCACACCTGCGCCGTGTATGTTCCCGCTTCTCCCCTTGATCAGCGCAACCGCTTCTGCTTCGACGATCTGCTGGAGGTCATGGCACTGCTGCGAGGCGAAAACGGCTGTCCCTGGGATCGGGAACAGACCCACAAGAGCCTGCGCAAGTTCCTGCTGGAGGAAGCCTACGAGGCCGCAGGAGCCATCGACGAGGAAGATCCCGATCACCTGGCGGATGAGTTGGGCGACGTCCTCTTGCAGGTGGTATTCCACGCCAGCGTGGGTGAAAGCCACGGGGAATTCTCCATTGGAGACGTAACCACGGCCATCTGCAGGAAAATGATCTACCGGCACGCCCAAATCTTCGGTACTGATCAGTGTGCCACCGCCAAAGATGATGCAGACAACTGGGAGAGTCTGAAGAAAGTGGACAAGGGACATCACACCCAGAGCGAGGTGCTTGCCGACGTGTCCCGCACTCTGCCCTCCCTCACCCGCGCCCACAAGGTGCAGAAGAAGGCCGCCCAAGTGGGGTTTGATTGGAGTGCGCCCCTGGAGGCATTGCCCAAGGTGCATGAGGAAGCCGACGAGGTTCGCGCCGAGCTGGAAGCCGGCCGTGACCCTGCCGAGGAGCTGGGCGACCTGCTTTTCTCTTGCGTCAATGTGACGCGTTTATCCGGCCTGGACGCGGAACGTCTGCTGGAATTGGCCACCGAAAAGTTCATCCGACGCTTTTCCGCCATGGAAAATCTGATAAAATGCGATGGAAAATCGTTGGAGGGCTTGACTTTGAGCGAAATGGATGTATACTGGAACCAGGTCAAATCCGCGCAGAGAAGCTAAAAGCGGAATTGACCCTCCAATGCGGGAGAGCTCCGGCTGCGTTACAACCGGCAGCCGCAATGGTCGCCCCGCTGCATGCAAGGACGCTTGCGTCCCATATTCCACGCCGCGCTACAGTGCACGGCACATAACAAGGAGGAAAAAACCCATGAACAAGACTGAACTGACCGCTGCCCTGGCCGCCAAGACCGGCTTTGCCAAGAAGGACGCCGAGAAGGCTCTTAACGCCTTTGTCGATGTCGTGACCGAAGCCCTCACCGCCGGTGAGAAGGTGCAGGTTGTCGGCTTTGGCTCCTTTGAAGTCAAGACCCGCCCCGCCCGTACCGCCCGCAATCCCCGCACCGGCGAGGAAATCAAGATTGGCGCCTCCAAGGCCCCTGTGTTCAAGGCTGGCAAGGCCCTGAAGGACACCGTCAACAAGTAAGCCGTCCATGGTATCACGCTCGCGGGCCCATGCCTGCGGGCGTTTTCTTCACCCCATTCCATGATCACAGGGAGGTACCCCATGCGTCTGGACAAATATCTGAAGGTTTCCCGCATCATCAAGCGCCGCACCGTGGCCAATGAAGCCTGCAGCGGCGGCCGTGTGACTCTGAACGGAAAGGTGGTCAAGCCCGGCGCCGAGGTGCATGTCGGCGATCAAATGACCATTCGCTTCGGTGACCGCTATGGTCGCTATGAAATCCTTTCCATCGCTGAAACGGTGCGCAAGGAGGGCGCGGCAGACATGTACCGTGTGCTTTCCGAGGACGAGGGCGTAGCCGCCCAGCGCAGCTGAGCCATGTGGTACGCTGTTTTGCTGGCCGGAGGTTCCGGCTCCCGTATGGGCGCAGGGAAGAACAAGGTACTACTGTCACTGGCCGGAGAACCCGTAATCTGCCGGGCCGCCAAAGCCTTCCGCAGTCTGGTGGACGGCATGGTCGTTGTCGCCCGTGAAGAGGACCGGCAGGCCATCCATCAGGCTCTCAGTGCCGCGGGGCTGATGGAAAACACATGCATTGTTCCCGGCGGCGACACACGGCAGGCCTCCGTTTGGAATGGCCTGCAGGCGCTTCCCGCGGCCTGCGACATGGTGCTCATACACGACGGCGCACGCTGCCTGGTGGACGAGGACACCATCCGCCGCGCCATGGCCGGAGCGGAGGCCTGCGGCGCCGGTGTGGCTGCGATCCCCGCTGTGGACACGGTGAAGCAGGTGGACGAGGACGAGCGTGTGATTGACACCCCCGACCGGGCGTTCCTTCGGGTCGTACAGACTCCGCAGGCATTTGCTGTGCCCCTGATTCGACGCGCCCATGAACAGGCCCAGATGGACCATTTTCTCGGCACGGACGATGCGTCCCTGGTAGAGCGCCTGGGCGTCCCTGTACAATTGACCCTGGGAAGCCGCCGGAACCTGAAGCTCACCACCCCGGAAGATTTTGCCGCAGCACAGGCCATGCTGTGTCCATCCCCAGCCCTGCCCTCCTTGCGTATCGGTCAGGGATATGATGTGCACCGCCTGGTGCCTGACCGCGCTCTTATCCTATGCGGCGTGGAGATTCCCCACACCCTGGGACTGCTGGGGCACAGCGACGCGGACGTGGCGCTTCACGCGCTGATGGACGCCATGCTCGGGGCCATGGCCCTGGGCGACATCGGCCGCCACTTTCCGGACACCGATCCGCAATACAAAGGCATCTCCTCTTTGAAGCTGCTGAAGCATGTGGTATCCCTCCTGCACGATCAAGGAGCCCGGGTCACCAACGCAGACATCACTATTGTCGCTCAAAGGCCCAAACTGCTGCCCTTTGTCCCGCAAATGCGGCAGAATGCCGCCGACGCGCTGGGGCTTCCCATCAGCCGGGTCAATGTAAAGGCCACCACCACCGAGCGACTGGCCTTTGAGGGCCGCGAAGAAGGCATCAGCGCCCAGGCCGTCTGCCTGGTGGATGTTCGCTGAAACAAAAAGACAGGCCATACACGACCTGTCTTTTTTGCGTATCAGTTCATAAACAGCAGCGTCATAAGCGGCGCGGGGATCAGCTTGAAGAGCTTCACACCGAAACTGTGCGCTGAATCCGTCAGCAGCTGCGTTATCATATCAAGCGTCTGCGGATCTTCATCAAGCAAGTCGATCTCCTCCAGCCCGGACCAGTTCGCCGGCGTCACATCCGCGGGTCCGCCCTGCATAGCGATGCGCATGCCTGACGTGGCGCTGGCTCCTCTGCCCAGAACGATATCCACGCTGATTTTCTCCGTACGCGCCTGCCACGAGCCCGTCACAGACAGGCGTTCGATGTCATCATCGTCCGAAGCATCCACGGCAGTCCATTCCGCCCGCCAGTTAGCAGAGCCGTCGGGCTGCCCGGTGATTTCAAGGCTGCCGCTGGCTTCATACACCGCCGTCCCGGCCGCGGCAGCCCGATATCCTTTCTTCGCCTGATCCAGATAAACCTTCACCGTTGCGCTCAGGCTTTCTCCGGCCTCATTGCTGCGCTTCGTCAGCATGCATTCAAGATAACGGTTTTCTCCCTGTATGCCGAATCCCCATAGAAGCTTCAGGCCTTGCTCCACAGGAGCCGCGGATAGGGTGGACACCTGCACACCGCCTTCCAGCACCGTCAGGGAGAGGCACAGCAGCTGCCCCTCTGCATCAAGGATGCGCCGCAGCTGATAGGTATAGCGGTTTTCCAGTGCTACCTGATGCACCGAGCTACGCAACAATGCCAGCGGATGCTCCCCATTCAGACACAGTTCAGCATATGCCTCCAGGGGCAGATCATAGCCTTCCAACTTATCCAGCAACATATCCGCCAACAGAG
>CAMDVP010000176.1 GCA_945877525.1 uncultured Clostridia bacterium
ATGCCCTTGAGCGGCAGGTAGTAGTTCATCATGGAGAACATGCCCTTCTTCATCTCGCCGCCGTACCAGGTGTTCAGGATGACCTGCTCACGGGAGGTGATGTTGAAGGCCACGCAGGTGCTGGAGTTCAGGCCCAGCTCCTTGTAGTTCTCCACCTGAGCCTTGGAAGCGTTGTACACCACAAAGTCGGGCTCAAACTTCTCCAGCTCCTCAGCGGAGGGGACGATGAACATGTTCTTGATGAAGTGAGCCTGCCAGGCCACCTCGACGATGAAGCGCACGCTCATGCGGGTGTCAGCGTTAGCGCCGCAGAAGGCATCCACCACATACAGCTTCTTGCCGGACAGCTCCTTCATGGCCAGATCCTTGACCTGCGCCCAAACGTCCTCGCTCATGGGATGGTTGTCATTCTTGAACGCGTCGGAGGTCCACCACACGGTGTCCTTCGAATTCTCGTCCATGACGATGTACTTGTCTTTTGGGGAACGGCCGGTGTACACGCCGGTCATCACGTTCACGGCACCCAGCTCGGTCACCTGGCCCTTTTCATAGCCTTCCAGGCCGGGCTTGGTTTCCTCGGCAAACAGCTCCTCATAGGAGGGGTTGTGGACGATTTCGGTGGTACCGGTGATGCCATACTTGCTCAGATTCAGCTCTGCCATGTGAAATCAACCTCTTTCTTTTTGTCTGCCGCATCATAGATTCGGCAAGGGGAGATGGCTTTTATACGTATCGCAGGCGCCGGCTTACACGGGCATGGTCTTGTCGGCCTTGTCCAGCATGGTGGAATCCACCTTCAGCTGCTGCGCTGCGCGATACTCGAAGAACTTGGGGGCAACCTTGGGGAACATGGCGTAGGACAGCACGTCCTCCTCCTTCTGGTACCACTCGCGCATTTCCTCGCGCAGGGTATCCAGTTCCGGGGGCAGGTCGTCGGCGAAGCGGTGAGTGATCACCTTGGTATCGCCGATGCACTTCTTGCGCACTTCCTCATTGACCTCGCCGGGCAGCTTGCCATAGCGGCCGGCCAGCAAATCCTTGGACTCCTTGGGCACCATCTTGTAGCGCTCGCCGCCCAGCACGTTCATCACGGCCTGGGTGCCCACGATCTGGGAGGTGGGGGTCACCAGCGGCGGATAGCCGAAGTCCTTGCGCACCCGCGGCACTTCCGCCAGCACGTCGTAGTACTTGTCCATGGCGTTGGCCTGCTTCAGCTGGCCGATCAGGTTGGACAGCATGCCGCCAGGCACCTGATACTGCAGGGTCTTGACGTCCACGCCCAGCACGCGGGAGGGATCGCGCCAGCCGTCCTTGGTCAGGCGGTCCGCCACGCCGCGGAAGTAGCCCGCCAGATCAGCCAGCAGGTTCAGGTCGATGCCGGTGTCATACTCGGTGCCCTGCAGCGTTGCCACCAGGGACTCGGTGGCAGGCTGAGAGGTACCGCTGCCCAGGGGAGACAGGCAGGTGTCCACCACGTCCACGCCGGCCTCCACAGCCTTGAGCAGCACCATGTCGCCGGTGCCGGTGGTGTTGTGGGTGTGCAGCACGATGGGCAGGCTGGTGGCCTTCTTCAGGCGCTTGACCAGGCTGTATGCCTTATAGGGCAGAAGCAGGTTGGCCATGTCCTTGATGCAGATGAGGTCAGCGCCCATCTTCTCAATTTCCTCGGCCAGACGGACAAAGTAGTCCTCGTCGTGCACGGGGGACTCTGTGTAGCTCAGGGCGATTTCCGCGGTGCCGCCGTACTTTTTGGTGGCCTTCACGGCAGTCTGCATGTTGCGCAGGTCGTTAAGCGCGTCGAAGCAACGGATGATGTCAATGCCGTTCTCGATGGCCTTCTTGACGAAGAATTCCACCACGTCATCGCTGTAAGGACGGTAGCCCAGCAGATTCTGGCCGCGCAGGAGCATCTGGGTTTTGGTGTTGGGCAGGGCCGCGCGCAGCTTGCGCAGGCGCTCCCAGGGATCCTCGTTCAGGAAGCGCAGGCAGCTGTCATAGGTCGCGCCGCCCCAGCACTCCAGGGAATAATAGCCCACCTTGTCCAGCTTTTCGCAGGCAGGGAGCATTTCGTCCGTGCGCATGCGGGTAGCCGCCTGGGACTGGTGGCCGTCGCGCAGGATCGTATCCGTAATCCGAACCTTCGGCATAGGTTTCTCCTCCTGTTCCAATTCAGTCTATCAGCCAAACATGGACAGCAGCACGCCCGCCGCAATGGCCGAGCCGATCACGCCGGCCACGTTGGGGCCCATAGCGTGCATCAGCAGGAAGTTGCAGGGGTTGGCCTCCTGGCCCACCTTCTGGGACACGCGGGCGGCCATGGGCACGGCGGACACACCGGCCGAGCCGATCAGGGGGTTGATCTTGCCGCCGGTGAGCTTGTTCATCAGCTTGGCCAGCAGCACGCCGCTGGCAGTGCCTATGGCAAAGGCCACAATGCCCATGGCGATGATCTCCAGCGTCTCGATCTTCAGGAAGGTGCTGGCGGTAGCCGTAGCGCCCACCGTCACACCCAGGAAGATGGTGACGATGTTCATCAATTCGTTCTGCATGGTCTTGCTCAGGCGCTCGGTGACGCCGCATTCCTTGGCCAGGTTGCCCAGCATCAGGCAGCCCACCAGAGGCGCGGCGGAGGGCAGCAGCACGGCCACCAGGATGGTCACCACGATGGGGAACACAATCTTCTGGGTCTTGGTGGCAGGCTTGAGCTGCTCCATGACGATGGTGCGTTCCTTCTTGGTGGTGAGGGCCTTCATGATGGGGGGCTGGATCACGGGCACCAGGGCCATGTAGCTGTAGGCAGCCACGGCGATGGGTCCCAGCAGATGGGGTGCCAGCTTGCCGGTCAGCCAGATGGCGGTGGGGCCGTCAGCGCCGCCGATGATGCCGATGGCGCCGGCCTCCTTGGGGGTGAAGCCGATCAGGCTTGCGCAGATAAAGGTGAAGAAGATGCCCGCCTGGGCGGCAGCGCCCAGCAGCAGGGTCTTGGGGTTGGAGATCAGGGGGCCGAAGTCGGTACCCGCACCCACGCCCATGAAGATCAGGCAGGGATAGATGCCCAGCTTCACGCCCAGGTACAGGTAGTCCAGCAATCCGGCGCTGATCTGCTTTCCGGTGGTGGCCAGCAGCACGCCCATCTCGGAGTACACCTGTCCGCCGTTCAGGAAGGCGTTTTCCATCACCACGCTGGTCGCATTGCCATTGGCAGCCAGCTGCGCCAGCACGTCGGCAAGCGGCGCCAGGGTGGTGGCTTCCACGCTCACCGCGCTGGTGAAGTGGCCGATGATCTGCCCGGACACACTGTTCAACACCTGTCCGGCAGCGTTGACTACATAGGCGGCCTGGTCAAGCAGATTATTGCCGTCCACCAATAGCGCCCCACCGAACAGGCCCCAGTTCACATGGCCGCCCGCGAAGAGCTCCTCATGGAAGATGTCGCTGCCCAGCAGGTTGGTCAGCAGCATGCCGAAGGCAATGGGCAAAAGCAGCAGCGGCTCAAACTGCTTTACGATGGCCAGGTACATCAGCAGGCAGGCAATGCCCACCATGACCAGCGCCAGCGGATTGGCCACAAACTGCGCGATGCCCGAGGATGCGTACAGATCCGAAAGGGTCTGAAGAACATCAATTTGCATCGTATCAACTCACTTTCCCCGGAACTGCGCCGGCGTTTACGCCAGGATCACCAGCGCGTCGCCCGCGTTGACGGAAGCGCCCTTGGTCACAACCACCTGAGCAACGGTGCCGTCCTTGGGGGCGGGAATTTCGTTTTCCATCTTCATGGCTTCCAGCACGCACAGGGTCTGGCCGCCCTTGACCACGTCGCCGGCCTTGACCTTCACGTCCAGGATGGTGCCGGGCATGGGCGCCTTCACGGGATCACCGCCGGCCACGGGCGCGGCAGCCTTGGGCGCAGCAGCGGGAGCGGGAGCCGCAGCGGGCGCAGCCACAGGGGCAGGAGCCGCAGCGGGGGCCGCGGCGCGAACGGGCGCGGCAGCGGGAGCGCCGCCGACTTCCTCCACATCGACCACATAGGTCTGACCATTGACGGTAATATTGAAGGTACGCATGATGTTTTTCCTCCTTATATTTCAATCAGTCAGGGATTTCATCTCAGAAGCGGCTGTACACCTGCTCCTCGCGTCCGGCGCGGCTCCAGGCGGTAGCGTTGGACACGCGGCGGATACGGCGCACGGTGAAGGCGCTGCCATCCTCCATCATGGCGGCGACAGCAGCGGAAATCACGGCAATGAGGGTATCGTCCGCCTGCACGGGCTGCTCCTGTGCCACAGGAGCGGCAGGCACTGGCGCGGGGGCGGGAGCCGGAGCAGGGGCAGCCTTATCCTTCTTGGGCTTGGACACGCTGCCTGTCGCCATGGCAACCAGCTTGATGAGGCCGATGAGCACCACCAGGCCGCAGAACACCACGGCAATGCCGATCACCGTCACCGTCAGGCCGAAAATCAGTTTATCCATAACCGTACACGTTCCTTTCCGTTACAGCGGCAGGTTGCCGTGCTTCTTGGGCGGATTGGCCTCGCGCTTGGAGGAAAGCATCTCCAGGGCGGCGATAACATACTTGCGGGTTTCGGCGGGATCGCACACGTCGTCGATCATGCCGGCCCGGGCGGCGGCCACGCCGTCGGCCACATTCGCGGCAAAGTCATTCTCCAGCCTGGTGCGGGTTTCCAGGGCGGGCTCCTTGCCGGCCTTCAGCTCGTCGGTGTAGAGTACCTGCACGGCTGCCTCGGGGGTCAGGGCGGAAATCACCGCACCGGGCCAGGCATAGGTCACGTCGGCATTGGCCTTACCGCCCATGGCCACATAGGCCTGGCCGATGGCGTTGCCCACCACCACGCTCACCTTGGGGCAAGTGGCCTCGGCATAGGCGTAGAGCAGCTGGGAGGCAGTAATCATGGTCCAGGACTGTGCCTTCACATCGGGTACAGCCACGCCCTTCGAGTTGATCAGGCTGACCACCGGCAGGCTGTAACAGTCGCACAGACGGATAAAGCGGGCCGCCTTGGCGCAGGCTGCGGGAGCCAGCATGCCGTCGTTCTCCCTGGCGTTTCCGCACACCAGGCCCACGCTGCGCCCGCCGATGCGGCACAGGCCCACGCGGATTTCCTTGCCCCAGTCGGCATAGAACTCCACCACCCGGCCCGCGTCGGCCATAGCGGCCATCAGGGCGGAGGCGTCGGAAGCGTCCAGCTCGGGCAGGATGCGGTTCATGTCGTCGGTGTCCACAATGGCGGCGTCCTCGGCGTTGCAGCTGGGCAGCAGGTCCAGCACCTCCACCGCCAGGGCGATCGCCGCGTCCTCGTTCTCCGCGGTCAGGGCCACGCCGCCCTGGGCAGCCATTTCCTCAGCACCGCCCACGGCCTTGGCGTCGTAGGTCTTGCCGGTCATGGCGCTCATGACCTGGGGGCCGTAAACCATCATGCGGCCCACATCGCCGGCCTGGATGCTCACGTCGGCCAGCTGCGTAAGCAGCGCCGCGCCGCCCACCACGGGGCCCAACACCAGGGCGATCATCGGGCACACGCCGCTCATGCGGGCCATCTTCGCATATACGCTGGCATAGGCGTTCATGGCCGCGGCGCCCTCGTCCACCCGCACGCCCGCGCTGTCGCACAGAGCGACCACCGGCGCGCCGGTCTTCTGGGCCAGATCAAGCACCTTGAGGATTTTCCGGGCCTGCATCTCACCCATAGCGCCGCCATGGACGGTGTAGTCCTGGGCGAACACGTACACCGGGCGATCCTGCACCGTGCCGTAGCCGGTGACCACGCCGGCATAGTCCTCACCCTTGGAAACCAGCGCGTCCAGCTCCACAAAGCTGCCGACGTCCAGCAGCTTCCCAACCCGTTCACGGGCGGTCAGCTTTCCGGCGGCGCGCTGCTTGGCAATGCGGTCCGCATCGCCCTGCAGGATGGCCTGCTTTTTGGCAAGCACCTGCTTCAGGTCCTGTGTGCTAACCATGTCCAATCCCTCCATGTTGACGGAATCCGCCCTTGCGGGCAGGAAAAGTAAGTGGTTCAAATTTGTCCCGATTTCTCTTATTCTGCGTAATCCTCCTATTTCCTGCCGATTCCGAAAATTTTGTCAAGAAAGTAACACAGCAGGCTTTTCTCTTGTGCAAAAAGGCGCACGGGAGAGCCGACGCGCCTTTTTGGTGCGAGTCGTACAAAAAAGCCGCCCGGTATTTCTCCGGGCAGCCTGTGCAATATTTCGTGCCTTTTCAGCCGTTCAGCTTCTTTTCAATCAGCTTGGCCAGCGTGTATACGTCCTGATCCATTTCGTGCTGGTCGGGGCCTTCAAT
>CAMDVP010000177.1 GCA_945877525.1 uncultured Clostridia bacterium
TCGTCAATCATATACTCGATGCCCTCGTACCAGTGACGGATGTGCCCCATGGACAGGGCTGCCATGTCTCCGCCGTCAAAATAACCCAGAGTCAAGGAATTCCTGCTGCCGGTCAGGTCAAGGATATATTGCCGCAGCTGCTCCCCGTCGCTCCAGTCGTCGTTCCATGGCTCGCGGGTAAATACAGACGCGAACAGCGCGGCGATTCTCTCCTGATCCGCAGCGGTCAATACCCGAAGTTCCATCAGCGCCTCCCATATCAGTCGGCGTCCTGCACGATGGCACCCAGCAGCCCCGGGCCGGTATGAATGGCCAGGGCCGGGCTGACGGGGCTGATGAAGGAAGAAACCACGTCCAGCTTTTCCGCAAAGCGGTCGCGGAGCTTCACAGCCTCGTCATAGGCCGCGCCGTGGACGATGGCAATGCGCACCCTGCGCCCCTCATAGCGGCGGAAAAACTCGTCGCACATGGTGTTCAGGGCGTTGCCAAACCCGCGGGCCTTGGTCAGCGTCTGATAGACGCCGTCATTGTTGACGAAGATAACCGGCTTGATCTGCAGCAGGGAGCCTACCACGCCCTCCACCAGGCCGATGCGTCCGCCCTTGCGCAGAAACTCCAGCGTGCGGATCACGAAGGTGCCCAGCTGGCTCTGGCGCAGGCGTTCCACCTGCTGAATGGTTTCCTCCACGGACATCCCCTTCTCCAGGGATTCAGCGGCCTCCAGCACCAGCAGTCCAAGCCCGCAGGAGAGCGTCCTGGTATCCACCACATCGATGGGCATAGGGGCAAAATCCTCCGCCATCATGCGCACCATATTATAGGTGCCCGACAGCCCGGAACTCATGGAGAGGTGCAGGATGCGGGTGCAGCCTTCTTCCTGCAGGGAGCGGTACAGCGTGCTGACGTCCTCCGGCAGGGGAAGGGAGGTTTTGGGCAGCTCCTCCTGAAGCAGGGCATAGAGCTGATCCTGGTCGATTTCCACCCTGTCGCGGAACTCGCCCCGGCTGGAAGCAACCCGCAGGGACACCAGGCGGATGTCGTAGCGCGCCAGCTGCTCGTCGCTCAAATCGCAGGAGGTATCGGTGACCAGGGCCACCCTGTCGTTCCCGATGGAAAACATAACGATCCATCTCCCTTCTGAGGGCTGTTCTTTCCTTAGATTATAGCACAGCGGGGGGGCAAGTCAAGCAGCCGGCGGGACAGGAGAAGAAAGTTTACGGCTTGTTCATGTCTTTTTCCCTGTCGCAGGTGTAAATATTCGCGCCCCGGGGGCGGAAACGGTTGACAATCGGGCAGGGTTGTTTTACCATGAAACGGATGATGTCCATCGGTGCTAAGGTGCCGCGGCGGACATCCATGACAGGAAAAAACGGCGGGTCTGCGGCCTGCCGAAGCGGAGGCATTGGCTTGATGAAAAGGGTTTGGATGAGGCTGGTCGCCCTGGCAGCCTGCGCAGTGCTGCTGATGACCATGACGCCCGCGGTTCGGGCGGAATCGACCACGCTGGAGGTCGACTTCCGGGGGCTGACGGCACTGGCGGGCGGTGAATGGCGCGCGGAGGAGCTGAGCGGCAGCTTTGAAGTAACCCGGGACGGGCAGAGCGTCGGCACCATCTCCACGGGAGAGGGAAGCAAGGGCCTGCTGTCCCTGAAGGGCAATGGCAACGCGCAGCTTGTGCCGGATATGTCCACCATGCCCAAGGGCTATCTGATCCAGCTGAGCGGCTATTCCGCGTCCATCACAGAGGGCGAGCTGAACACGGCCCTGGTGATGGTGTATGCCGATGCGGGACTGTTTACCCTGCAGGCGGAAAGCAAAAGCTGCTTTACCCTGCTGAATGAATTGGGCGAAAGCGTTATGTCCTTTGAAACGGACGACACGGGCGCCTATGCCCTGCCCGAGGCGCTGCCCAGCGGCGCCTACACCCTGCGGCAGGACAGCGCTGCCGCGGGCACGGAGCCCTGGGCGGATTGCATCCTGACCCTGACGGCCTACCGTGGGGACAAGCAGCAGATTGTCCATGTGGACGCAGCCTATGCCCGGGAAAACGCGGCGGCTGCTCCGACGCCTGTGCCCACGGCCACACCGTCCCCGACGGCTGCATCCACGCTCGCGCCGACCATGAAGCCTACGGCTGAACCCACGGCTGCACCGACCCAGGAGCCTACCGAGGCCACCACCGCGGAGCCTACCGAGCAGCCCACGGCCGAGCCGACGGCTACGCCTGTGCCCCAGAGCACGCTGATACTGACGCTGCTGGGCGAGGGCGATGCGGTGCGCTATACGGTGACTGCGGCGGCGGATACCCCCGAAGCGCAAACGCTGGCGGAGGACACGCTGAATGTGGGCATGACGGCGGAGATTCCCGGCCTGACAGAGGGCGTATACATGATGACCGTCACGCTGCCCGAAGGCACGCTGGCATGCGGACTGAACGGGCTGAGCGCCATGACGCGGAATGTGGCTGAATGGAAGGCGGTCATGACCCCCGGCGAGGACAGCCTCTATCAGCTGACGCTGTGCCGCACCGGTGCGCTGGCAGGCACGGCGGAGGGCGTGGCAGACGGCGTGCTTCTGGCCGTCAGGGGAGAAAAGGACGCTGCGGATGTCGCGCTGGCGGAGGAAGCGTACATTGCAGACGGCCTGTGCCCCGGTGTATACAGTCTGACTGTTTCGCTGCCGGCGGGACGCTATGAGGGCGACGGCTGGCAGCTGACACAGGAGAATGGCGGCGTAACGGCCCGGATTGACGTAACGGTTGGCAGCGGCGAAACCACCGATGTACCCGCGCTGCGCCGGGTGGTGAGCGGCAGCCTGTCCGGCATTGCCGCGCGTAGCGACGGTCTGCCCCTGGGCGGCGCGCAGGTGTTCCTGCTGACGGCGGCGGGGGAAAAAATCGCCAGTACTGTATGCGACGAAGCAGGCGCGTGGCGCTTTGACGGGCTGGAAAGCGGCGACTATGTGCTGCAGCTGGATTCGCAGGAGGACATGCCTTCCATGGCGCAGCAGGTGAGCCTTGGCGAGGATGAGCAGGCCGAAGACATCCGTCTGACTGCCGGCCGTCCCGCAGAACTTCGGGTCGGCGTGTACCATGACAAGAACAATAACGGCGAGCGCGCGGGCAATGAATCGGGCCTTGAAGGCGCGACGGTTTCCGTGCTGAACGAGACGGGCGCGACCGTCGCCTCCGCCCGGACGGACGCCGATGGCATGGCCGTGCTGTCGGACGTGCCTGAGGGTGTGTATACGGTGCGGATTGAGCTGGTATCCGGCTATGGCTTTGGCAAGACGGGTACCCGCGGCAAGGAGTATTCCAGCGTGACCTCGCCGGACATTTCCCTGGTGCAGGATGTGCCCGATGTGACGCTGTCTGCCGATGCGCCCAGAACCATGGGCGTAAGCGCCGTCCGCATGGCGGCGGTATCCGGCAAGGCGTGGTATGATGAAAACGGCGACGGAATCATGCAGGAGGACGAGCCCGGCCAGGCGGGTGTGCTGATCGAACTGATTGGCACCATCAACGGCCTGACCTATGAATATGTTACCGATGAGACCGGCCTGTTCTACATCGGCCAGGTGAAGCCCAGCACCTACAAGATGCGCGTCACCGCCCCCGAGGGAACTATGTTTACCAAGTATTCCAAGACGGGCGGCGCGTATCGATCCTATTTTGCAAACCCCGGCAAGCGCACCGATACCCGCACCTTTGACCTGAAGGCCGGGCAGGTGTTTGACCAGCGCTATATTGGCCTGATGGCGGACGGCGTTATCGAGCTGACCTGCTTCCTGGACGTGAATTACAATGGCCTGTACGACGAGGGCGAGCAGCTGCTCCCCGGCGTGGAATGTGACGCGATCCGCGTGAGCAACGGACAGCTGATGGCCTCCGACGTGTCCGATGAAAACGGCGTGGCCACCCTCAGCGCGCTGCGGGCGGCGGATTACAATATCCATTGCCTGCTGCCCAAGGGCTATACCTATACCTGCGTTACCGAGCAGGAGGGCGGCAACCGTTTCGCTTCCCGGGACGGGCGCAGAGAATACACCGTTACCGGCGTTCCGGTTACGGCGGGCGAAACGGTGAAGATGGTGGTAGGTGCTATCGCTCCGGCTACCATTACCGGCACGGCTTATCTGGACGATGATTTCTCCGCCACAAGGAACGGCAAGGAGGAAACGGTCTCCGGACTGATCCTGGCGCTGCTGGATGAAAACGGCGAACAGGTGGATGTGACGCGAAGTAACGCCAAGGGCGTATATACCTTTGAGGGGGTGACTCCGGGCAATTACTCGATCCGCCTGGAGGCCAAGCGGGGCTATGCCTTTACCTGCCTGGGCGATGGCAATGCCTTCCTCAATATCGGCGACGGCCGGGGACAAACGGAGCTCTTCTTCGTGGCGCTGGGCGAAAGCGTAACCAAGGATGTGGGCATGATTCTTCCCGGAACGGTGCAGGGCAGCGTGTTTGCCGACGCCAATGACAATGGCCTGTGGGACGAGGGCGAGGGCGGCTTTGAGGGTGCGACGGTGCGCCTGATGGATGAAAGCGGCGAAGTGTTTGCCGCGCAGCTGGGCGAGGACGGCGCCTTCTGCTTCGACGCGGTGATGCCCGGACGCTACTACCTGCGCTATGAGCTGCCGGAAGGCAGCGCCTTCTCCCGGGTGACAGGCGGCGGCAATACCGTGGCGGGCGAGAATGACGTGGGGGCGGGCGAATGGTTCGACTTCCAGGTGGCCCAGCAGGTGGACGCCCCCCTGTGCGGCGGACTGCGCCTTTCGGAGATCAGCGGCACCGCCTTTGCCGACCATAACGGCAGCGGCCTGATGGATGAGGGTGAAGCGCCGCTGGCAGGGGTAATCATTGCACTGACGCCCTCCAGAAGCGATCTGGAGGCTGTGACGGCAGTGACCGGGACGGACGGCAGCTTTGCGCTGTCTGGGCTGCATCCCGATCAATATACCTTGACGCTGACCTATCCGGAGGGCATGGCAGCCTCCCGCACGACGGAAACGCAGCTGCCCATTGTGCCGGGCACGGGCAGCCAGTCCGCCGCGCTTGAGGTGCGCATGGGCGACCGGTGGGTTGGGCAGGCCATGGGTGTGGTGTACCCCGCGGCGCTGCGGGGCCGCGCATGGCTGGATGAAAACAACGACGGCATGCTGGACGAGGGCGAGTGTGCGCCCGCCGGCGGACAGGTGACCGTGACGGACGACCTGAGCGGCAATGTGGCCGCGGTGATGACCATCGGCGAGGACGGCAGCTTTGGAGCGGAAAACCTGGTGCCCGGAAGCTATACGCTGCAGTACGGCCCGGCGGTGGAGGGCTGCGCGGGGGATTCCACCTTTACCTTTGAGGACGGCGTGCTGGTGATGCGCGGCGTGCAGCTGGGCGAGGGCGATGATCTGGATGGTGCGCTGCTGGGCGTGGTCTGTCACACCAGCATTGCCGGAAACGTATGGGTGGATCTTGGCAGCGAAGTAACGGCGCTGGCCGGAGCCGAAATGACGCTTCTGGACGAAAATGGCGGCGTGCTGGCCACCTGCGCAAGCGACGAGACGGGCGCGTACCGCTTTGACGGACTGATGCCCGGCCGGTACATTCTGCAGGCGTCCCTGCCTGAAGGGCAGGTTGTGGTGCGCCCGGATGACGAGCGCCTGACGGACGGGGGCCTGTGCAGCGTGATGATGCAGTGCTCAGGCCGCACCGGGCAGAGCGGGACGATCGAGCTGAAAATGGGCCGCGACCTGATGGATATGAATGTGGGCGGCGTATTGCCCGGTACCCTGGGCGACCTGTGCTGGCTGGACGAAAACGGCAACGGCCTGCAGGACAGCGGAGAAATGGGCATCCCTGGCGTGGTGATCGAGCTTGTGCGCGGCGGCGAAACGGTGGCGCAGACGGTGTCCGACCAGTATGGCTACTATCGGTTCCGGGACGTATATCCGGCTGTCTATATCCTGCAGGTGACAGCCCCCGACGAGGTGAAGCCCACGCAGCACCGGGAGGACGTGCCTCTGGCTGCCTCTGTGCTGCTGGAAGGCGAGGAAAGCGTGTGCGTCACGGGAGAGGTGACTGTGGAGAGCGACACGGACTGCCGCAATGCCGATCTGGGCTTTGTGCTGCGGGAACAGGGGAAATATCCTGCCGGCTATGGCGAGGGCGCCACACAGGACTGGACAAAGCCGGGAAAGGACGATTGATCCGAAAAGAAACCGAAAGGGCCGCGCTGATTT
>CAMDVP010000178.1 GCA_945877525.1 uncultured Clostridia bacterium
CAGGCCAGCATCGTGGTCGGCGGCAGCTTCAATACCAGCCGCAACGTGGACTGGCTGGCCATCGGCACATGACGGAGGTGATTATATGAAGGAAATGTTCGAGCAGGTCATTGCGATGAAGAACTATGACCTGAAAAGCCTGCTGGCAAACATCGACCAGTACCACATTGAGGGCAGGCTGACCGACGAGGAGCGGCTCGATCTGACCATGCAGGCCCGAAAGGGCGCGGAGCCCGAGTATGACTATGCCGGGGAGATCAATGCCCTGTGGGCAGCCGTCCGGGAGCTGCAGCAGATGGTCAAACCGCCCGCGGAGGAGGACGAAGCGTGGCCGGAGTTTGTCCAGCCCACGCATGCGGGTACGGCCTATCAGGTGGGCGACAAGGTCACCTTCCAGGGTGAGCGGTACATCTGTGTGCTGGCCCACTGCGTATGGAGCCCGGCGGACTATCCCGCCGGGTGGGAGAAACAGGCATAAGCGACTGTCAGAAATGGCGGTCGTTTTTCTATGCAGCAAAACAAAAGGAGGACTTTACCATGAGAGACTTTTCCATTGATCTGGTCTGGGCGAAGATCCAGATGGCCATCACCGCCATCGGCGGGTGGCTGGGCTACTTTGTGGGAGGTGTGGACGGCCTGATGACCACGCTCATCATCTTCATGGTGATCGACTACATCACCGGCCTGATGTGCGCCATTGCCGACAGGAAGCTGTCCAGCGCGGTGGGCTTCAAGGGCATCTGCAAGAAGGTGCTGATCATCCTGCTGGTCGGCGTGGCGCACATTGTTGACCTGCATGTGGTGGGCACCGGCAGCGCGCTGCGCTCCGCCGTGGTGTGCTTCTACCTGTCCAATGAGGGCGTGAGCCTGCTGGAGAACACTGCGCACCTGGGTCTGCCCATTCCCGAGAAGCTGAAGGACATCCTGTCCCAACTGCACGGGCGCGAGGAAGTGAAGGAAGATGTGAAGGAGGATGAGAACCATGAGTGAGCGCGTGAACACACCCTTTACCGCTGAGCATTTTGTGGCCTACTGTCTGAGGATGGTAGGCCATCCCTATTGGTACGGCACCTGCGGCTACAAGGCCACGAGCAGTCTCTTGTCCCGCAAGGCGAAGCAGTACCCGTCCCACTACGGCTCCGGGCGCACCAATCGCTACAAGCAGGACATCGCCAATCGTGAGGTGGTCTGCGACTGCATCGGCGGCGCGAAGGGCTACGCCTGGACGGGCGGCGGTCAGGCCATGCTGGACGCCATCGGCACGGACAAGTCCGTCCCCAGCACCTACGGCGCACACGGCTGCCCGGACAAGGGCGCGAACTCCATGTTCAGCTACGCCAAGAGCAAGGGCTGTGCCTGGGGCACGATCGCTACGCTGCCCGAGGTGCCCGGGCTGGCGCTGACCAAGGACGGGCATGTCGGCTACTACATCGGCAACGGCTGGGCGGTCGAATGGCAGGGCTTTGCCTACGGCTGTGTCAAAACGCAGGTCAGCAAGCGTCCGTGGACGCACTGGTACGCGCTGCCGTTCATCGACTACGGCGACGCCATTCACAGCGCCCCCGTGCACACGCCCGATACGCCCGCGACCGAATACACCCTCGGCTCCCGTTCGCTGGAGAAGGGCTCGAAGGGCACGGACGTCAAGACCCTGCAGGAGCTGCTCCTTCAGCTGGGCTTCTCCCTGCCCAAGTACGGCGCGGACGGCAGCTTTGGCTCGGAAACGCTCTCTGCCCTGAAGGCTTTCCAGAGCAGGGCGGGCATCAAGGCGGACGGCATCTACGGCACGGAGACCCATGCTGCGCTGATGGCTGCGACCGCCGACCGGGACGAGGCGCTGAAGCCCTCCGAGCCGGAGGAAAGCGAAGAAACGCCCGACACCACCGGCAGGAAGGTCACGATCTCATGCGTCAGCGGCACGGTCAACATCCGCACCGGCAACGGTACGCAGTACAGCCGCATCACCGCAGCGAAGAACGGCGACACCTTTGCGTGGGTGGCAACGGCTGAAAACGGCTGGCACGCGGTCGTGGTCAACGGTTGCGTGGGTTGGGTGTCCGGGAAGTACAGCAAAATAGCATAATCCTCTCACACTGGCGGTTGGCTTCGGCTGACCGCCTTTTTCTTTTGGTACCCCCTCAAAAGCCTGTCCTTTTCTCCGTATTGCGGGATCGCCGGACGATGCCCCGGAAGGAGGTGCCGAATGACAGCACAGGAAAAGGAACGGATCACCCGGCTGCGGGGTGAAGGCAAAAGCTATGGAGCCATTGCCGCACTGCTTGGCATATCAGCCAGCAAGGTCAAGAGCTATTGTATCCGGCATGAACTGGGCGGAGCCCGATCCAGTGTCGGCAGACACACTGCCAAGGGTGGCTGCGAACAATGCGGAGCCCCTATCCAGCAAGTGCCCGGACGCAAGCACAAGCGCTTCTGCTCAGATGCCTGCAGGATGCAGTGGTGGGCAGCGCACCGGGACCAGCTGACGCAGAAGACCACGCATACCTTCACCTGCAGGAAGTGCGGCAGGACATTCGAGGTATATGGTGTCACGCAGCGCAGCTTCTGCAACCGCGGATGTTATGCCGCCTTTCGCGCGGGAAGGGGGAATCAGTGATGGACATGAGCATGTTTCAGCGGGAACAGGGATACCGGCTCTGCCTGTCCGTGCTTGAGCAACTACGCGACAAGGGCTTGCTGACCGCCGAGGAATTCGTCCAGGCAAGGGCTGTTCTGATCGAGAAATACGACCCGCCAATCAGTGCTTTATCTCTCGAAAACCCTTGATATTGCTTGACTTTTCGGGCATTCAGAGTGAGTAATACGGTCGAAAGGAGGCTTGATACAATGGCCAAATCCATAACGCGGATCGACGCAAAAAAGCCGGACCTTCTTCAGCGAAAGCGTGTCGCGGCCTATGCGCGTGTTTCGATGGATACGGAACGGCTGATGCATTCGCTGTCCGTGCAGGTCAGCTACTACAGTGAGCTGATCCAGAATACGCCGGGCTGGGAATACGCGGGCGTCTATGCCGATGAAGGCATCACCGGCACGAAGATGGACAGCCGCCCGGAGTTCATCCGGATGCTGGCAGATTGCGAAGCCGGGAAGATCGACATCATTCTCACCAAAAGCCTGTCACGCTTTGCCCGAAACACAGTGGACACGCTCAACGTTGTCCGCAGGCTGAAGGAGCTGGGCATCGAGGTTCGCTTTGAAAAGGAACGCATCAATTCACTGGCGGATGAAGGCGAGCTGCTCATTACCATCATGGCATCCTTCGCGCAGGAAGAAGTGCGCTCTCTGAGCGAAAACGTCAAATGGGGGCTGCGCAAGCGGTTTGAGCAAGGCATGCCCAATGGGCACTTTCATGTGTACGGCTACCGCTGGGAAGGAGATCATCTGGTGATTCAGCCTGATGAAGCCGCAATCGTTCGCCGGATTTTTCAGAACTTCCTTCAGGGTAAGTCCCGGCTGGAGACTGAACGCGAGTTTGCAGCGGAAGGCATCACCACAGCCAAGGGCTGCCGATGGGTGGATTCCAACATCAAGGTGGTCCTTACGAATGTGACCTATACCGGCAACCTGCTGCTTCAGAAGGAATATATCACCGACCCGATCACCAAGAAGCGCAAGAAGAACCGCGGTGAGCTGACCCAGTATTATGTCGAGGGAACACACGAGGCCATCATTGACAAGGAGACCTTCGATTATGTCCAGCAGGAAATGGCCCGCAGAAAGGCTCTCGGGCCTCGGGCAAACAAGTCGCTGAACCTGACCTGCTTCAGCGGGAAAATCAGGTGCCCGCACTGTGGGATCAACTATGGGCACCTGAGATCTCGCAGGGGGAGTTCCATTTCATATTGGGTCTGCGGGAGTAAGCGGAAAAAGAAAGTCGGCGACGGCTGCCCGGTCAAGGGAGCCATGAGTGAGGTCGCCATCAGGAAGTGCTGCGCCGAGGCTCTGGGGCTGGATGCATTCGATGAGGCTGTGTTCACGGAGCGGGTCGATCACCTGGAAGTCCCCGAAAAGGACCGTTTGACCTTCTTCATGAAGGATGGTACGATCTTCACCTGCGACTGCAGGAACACGGGTCATCAGGATTGCTGGACACCTGAGTACCGGGCGGCGGTTTCGGCCTACAGGCGTGAGCATGGCACAAACCCCAGAGGCAAGTCCTGCTTCACGTCAAAGATCAAATGCGCCTGCGGCAGCAACTACCAAACATCCTACCAGAAGCTGAAGGATGGGTCCATTCGCTACTGGCGCTGCCCGGAAAAATGCTGCGAGAAAGGCATGCGGGAGGATCGGCTGCGTGCGGTCTGCGCCGAGGTGCTTGGTACTGATGGTTTTGATGAAGCTGCCTTCACCGCGCAGGTTGAGTACATCAGCGTACTGGCGGACGGCGTTCTGGAATTTCACCTTGCCGACGGACGTGCTGTTCAGCACAGCATCGACCTCCGGCGCAGCGGCACAAAGTGGTCGGAAGAGCAGCGCAGGCACTTTAATGAATCCATCAAAGGCCTCTACACCCCGGAACGCAGGCAGGCGATGAGCGAACATATGAAGCAGCTTAGGAAGGAGCGCGGAGCAAATTGGCGAAAAGAGTAACCACCATCCAGCCGACCCTGACAAGGTTTACGGCAGTCCCCATCACGGAACAGCGCAGGCGGAAGGTAGCGGCTTACGCCCGCGTCAGTACGGACCATGAGGAACAGCAATCCAGCTATGAGGCTCAGCTGGACTACTACACCAACTTCATCCGGAACCATGACGGCTGGGAGTTCGTGAATGTATACGCCGACGAAGGCATCACCGGCACCAGCACCAAGCACCGCGAAGGCTTCAAGCAGATGGTTGCCGACGCACTGGCAGGAAAGATCGACCTCATCGTAACGAAATCGGTCAGCCGCTTTGCCCGCAACACGGTGGACTCCCTGACCACGATCCGCCAGCTGAAGGAGCATGGTACGGAATGCTACTTTGAGAAAGAAAACATCTGGACCTTCGACAGCAAGGGTGAGCTGCTCATTACCATCATGTCCTCACTGGCACAGGAGGAAAGTCGCTCCATCAGCGAAAACTGCACCTGGGGCCAGCGCAAACGCATGGCGGACGGCAAGGTTTCGGTTCCCTTCAGCCGCTTCCTGGGCTACGACCGCGGGGAGAACGGTGAGCTGGTGGTCAATCCCGAGCAGGCAGAGATCGTCAAGCGCATCTACACCGAATTCCTGCAGGGGGCCACGCCCCACACCATTGCGGCAGGCCTGACGGCTGACGGCATCCGTTCTCCCGGCGGCAAGGACAGATGGAACCCCAAGACGGTGCAGAGCATTCTCCAGAATGAAAAGTACAAGGGTGACGCGCTCCTGCAGAAGTGCTTTACTGAGGACTTTCTGACGAAAAAGCAGGTGAAGAATCAGGGGCAGGTGCCGCAGTATTATGTGACCGGTGACCACGAAGCCATCATCCCGGAGGATGTGTTCGATATGGTGCAGCGGGAGATTTCGATGCGGAAGCCCGGCCCCAACCGGCACAGCGGCGTCCGGGTTTTCTCCAGCACCATTTACTGCGGGGAATGCGGCGGCATATACGGCTCCAAGGTGTGGCATTCCAACGACAAGTATCGACGGGTGGTCTGGCGATGCAACAGGAAATACGATGGCGATCAGCCCTGCGGCACACCGCATTTCGATGAGGAAACGCTGAAACAGCTGTTCCTCTCCGCGCTGAACAAGCTGGTCGGGAAGCGCAACGAGATCAGGGACAGCTTTGACGCCATACGAAGCACGGTGTTCAGTACGGAT
The DNA here is from genome assembly GCA_945877525.1 of uncultured Clostridia bacterium. Classification (GTDB taxonomy): domain Bacteria; phylum Bacillota; class Clostridia; order Christensenellales; family Aristaeellaceae; genus UBA11524. Next base: position 5,805 of record CAMDVP010000178.1, read on the forward strand.
GCGCTGGAAGCAGAGCTGGCGCAGGTTGAAGCAGAGATGAGTATCGCCGCCGAACAGGTCGCCCGAAGCATCCGCGAGAACGCCATGGTAGCGCTTGACCAGTCTGCCTACCGGGCAAGGCATGACGCCCTTTGCGACCGCTACGAAAGCCTCAAGGCCCGCTGCGCAGAACTGAAAGAAACCATCTCCGACAAGCAGACCCGGCTGGCTGCCATTGATGATTTCCTGAGAACGCTCATGAAGCAGGAGGCGCTGCCCACGGCCTTCGACCCGATGACCTACCATATCCTTGTCGAACGGATGACGGTCTACGGCAAGGACAAGGTGATGGTTCGCTTCAAGAACGGTATGGAAATCCAGGCTTGACACTTCAGGGGCTGTCTCAAATCAGTAAGGATTTTCCAATTCAATGTTGCAGCCCGTCAAA
>CAMDVP010000179.1 GCA_945877525.1 uncultured Clostridia bacterium
ATCCAGCGGCGGGCGGAGGGCGTCGGGCTCGGCAGGCTCGGCAGGCTCGTGGAGAATCTGCTGAATGCGCTCCATGGCCACCATGCTCTTGCCCGCGTCGGAGAGGGTGCGGCCCAGCTGGCGGATGGGCCACAGCAGCATGCCCACATAGCTGGTAAACACGATCAGCGTGCCCACGGTGATATCCCCGCGGATGGCGAACACAATGCACACCAGCAGCGTGATGAGGGATTGCAGCATGCTCATGGCGTCGCCGCCGCTCCAGTAGATGGCCAGCAGATCGTTGAGGTGCTTCACCCGCTTGCGGTAGTCGGCGTTGACCTCCTCAAACTTTTCCACCTCGCGCTCCTGCTGCCCGAAGGCCCGCACCACCCGCACGCCGGAAAGGTTCTCCTGCAGCACCGCGCTCATGCGGCCCTCGGACTCGTCGGCAATCTTGAAGTGCTTGTGCACCTTCTCAAAAAACCACATGGCGAAGTAGAACAAGGCCGGCACCAGCACCATGCTCAGGAGGGTAATCGGTACGCTTCGCCCCAGTAGAATGATCAGCGCGATGGTCACCATCAGCACGGTATTGACCACCTCCATCACCTGCACGGAGAGGAAGCGGCGGATGGTTTCCACATCGGAGGTGCAGCGCTGGATCAGGTCGCCGGTTTCAGCCTTCACATGGTAGGCAAAAGGCAGGCGCTGCAGGTGCTCGTAGAGGTTCTCCCTAAGCGTCATGGCGATGTTCTCGCTGGCCACGGCGGTCAGCCGGCCCTTGAGATAGGTGAACACGCCGTTGATCAGGTTCAGCCCCACCAGTGCCAGGCCCACGGCCCACAGGCTGCGCTGCAGAAATTCCCGCCCGCCCAGGGCGCGGATAGGCGCCAGAATGAATTCCGGCAGGCTGGAGGGCTGCGTGCCCAGCACGCAGTCGATGGTTTCGGCCATGAGCAGCGGCGTGGCAAAGCCAATCAGCACGATGGCGATGGTGGACAGCATGGCCCCGATAAATGCGCCCATATTCTGCCGCATCAGCGACAGCATGGCGGAGAGGGGCTTTTGTTGGTTGTTCATGGGTTGCTCCTTTCAGGCGGCGCAGCGCCTTTTCGCCGGAGGAAGGGGTGAGTCATTCCCCTGCCCCGCGGCCATTTGACCACGTAAAAAGCACCGGCTCGCTGGATAGCGGCCGATGCTGCATGTGCAGGGGAAGCAGACAGCGCGTTACAAACGCGCTCTGACGCCACAGACAGGCATGGCCGCAGAGAACAAACGGGTCTTGGTCACGGATTCATATGCGATGATCGTCATATCTGCGGCCTCCTTTCTGTCGTAATGAATGTCAACGCTGTGGAGTATACAGGAAAACTCGGCGGCTTGTCAAGGGGATTTTGGGAAAAATCTGAACATTATTTGCAAATCAGAGGTATTTTTTCAAAATAAGCCTGCCAGAATTGCTCCAACGTCCTGAATCGTTCGTTCCGTGCGGGGCACATCGGCTCCATTGGACAGGAAGCACACCACGCAGGGACTGTCTCCGTCAATAATGCCCACGTCGTGGGTAATGCCGTCGTCCTCGCCGGTTTTGTGGGCGCAGCGGATGCCCCTTCCGTGCAGGAAAAAGGGCAGCTTACCGTTCAGCCGCTGGTTGTAGAGCATATCGAGCATTTCCCGCGAGGCATCAGGGCTGACGATTTCCCCGCGCAAAATCCCTGTCAGCAGCGCGCCCATGTCCGCTGCGGTCACATAGTTCTGCACGCCAAGGGCAGCCTGCTCCGCGTCAAACAGCTTGCGGTTCAGCTGCGTACCCGTCAGGCCGAGGGCTGTGATGGTACGGTTGATGTTCTCCCGTCCCAGCAGATCAATCAGCAGGTTGGTGGCGGTGTTGTCGCTGAGGATAATCATCAGCGTCACCAGATCGCCTGCCTGCACGGTCACCCCGTCGTGGAGGTAGGTCAGCGCGCCGCAGGAGGGCAGCTTGTCCTCCTGACGAATGGTCACCGGCATGGCAAAGTCCATCATTCCGGCTTCCCGCTGGCGAAAGGCTTCCGCCATGATGGGCAGCTTGATGACGCTGGCCGCCTCCATGGGCATATCGGCATGGAAGCGGATTTCCTCTCCCGTGGCAGGGTACAGCGCATACAGGCCGATTTTCCCCGGCAGCGCCCGGGCCAGGTGCGCCGCCTGCTCCAGCCGCCTTCTCATGCCTGCGCGTCCTCCTGCTTCCACCGGGCGATTTCCTTTTCCACCAGATCTGCCGCGGTCTGCACGCCCTTTTCCAGCCGCAGCCGCTGGGACAGCTCCTCCGCAGCCACCCGGTAGCTGCCCCGGCCCGTCAGGTCAATCAGCGCCCGGGTCAGCCGCTGCACAGTCATGGTGTCGCGGTGGATGGGCCGCGGGCCGCAGCCGATGGCGTTGACACGCGCGCCCCAGAAGGGCTGGTCGCCGCCAAAGGGAATCACCAGGGTGGGCTTGCCATAACGCAGTCCGGCGGCCGTCGTGCCGGCACCTCCGTGATGCACCACCGCGCTCACCCGGGGAAACAGCCAGTCGTGGGGCACATAGTCCGCAAAATACACCCGGCTGTTGGACTTGAAGTGCATCTGCTCCGCCGCCCAGCCCAGGCTGATCACCGCCCGCACCCGGGCCGCGCGCACGGCCTTGAGCACCTTGGCATAGGTCTTGCTCATGTTGCCGCTGACCATGGAGCCAAAGCCGATGTAGATCGGCTTTTCCCCCGCGGAAAGAAAATCCTCCAGCTCCCTGGGCGGGGTGTAGTTCACCGGGGTATCGTCCCACCAGAAGCCGGACATGTGGATGTGCTCGCCCCAGTTCCTTGCCCTGGGCAGCACCATGGGGCTGACAGCGTAAATCACCGGCACGGTATGGCCGTTGACATGATAGTCCGGCTTGGTCTGGGGCTTGCGCACCTCCATGCCGTTGTCCTTGCGCCACTGCGTCAGATAGCGCTTTTCCAGAATGCCGATAAGCAGGTATCCCAGCTTGTAGGAGGTGCGGTTCCACACCTTGCCCAGGTGCTGCCCCGGTGCGGAGGAAATGGGCGTCAGATCGTTGGGATCCATGGGAAAATAGTGGGTCTGGATGCAGGGAATGTTATGCTTTTCGGCAATAGAGTAATACAGACTGCCAAAGTAGGTGCACATCATGGCATCCGCGCCGTCGCAGGCGTGGTACAGGTCATTCAGCAGCACCGGCGCCACATCCCGGAGGGACTTTTCCAATTCGCCAAGAAAGCCCACGCCGTTCACGCCGGGCTTCATCACGTTGCTCATAACCTTCACCGCGTCGCCGGAAAGCTGGTAATAATTCAGCCCCGCATCACCGATCATCTTTTCAAAGCCCGAAAAGGTGGCGATGGTAATTTCGTGTCCGCGGCTTTTCAGTTCGCGGCCCAGCAGCACATACGGCCGCACATCCCCCGTAGAGCCAATAGTCAGCATAGTGATTTTCATGGTATCCCCCCGATCTTCCTGTCTTCAGTCCGGCAGACTCCGCCGGTATTCCTGGATTATCGCCGCAATTTTCTCCGACGCATGCCCATCGCCATAGGGGTTCACGGCGTGGGACATACGATGATAGGTCTCCCCGTCATGCAGCAGCAGGCTCCCCGCCGCATACACGCCTTCCTCTTCCACCCCGGCCAGCAGGGCCAGTCCGGCCTCCACCACCTCGGGGCGCTCGGTTTCCGTGCGCAGCACAATCACCGGCTTGCCCAGTGCAGGCGCTTCCTCCTGCAGCCCGCCGGAATCGGTCATCACCAGGTCGCAGCGTCGGATCAGGTTATGCATGTCCTCCACCTCAACAGGGTCGATGAGATGCACCCGCGCCGCATTGCCTAGCACCGCGTACGCCGTTTGACGAACACGCGGATTGGGATGCACAGGATACACCACATGCACCTCCGGGTTGTCCTCCACCAGGCGGAGCACGGCGCGGCAGATGCTTTCAAGGGGCGCCCCCAGGTTCTCCCGGCGATGGGCAGTCATCAGAATCCATCTGCCCTCATCCAGCGGCAGGTTGGCCAGGGCGGGGTCGTGGAAGCGATAGCCGTCGTGCACCATCAGGCGCAGCGCGTCTATCACCGTGTTGCCCACCACATGCACATTTTCCGTAATGCCTTCCCGCAGCAGGTTTTCCCGGCTGCCCTCGGAGGGGGCAAAATGCAGCGTGGCCAACCGGCCCGTCAGCACTCTGTTCATTTCCTCCGGAAAGGGGGAATACCGATCGTGGGAGCGCAGCCCGGCCTCCACATGACCCACTGCCACCTGCCGGTAAAAGGCCGCCAGCGCCGCGGCGGTGGAGGTGGTGGTATCGCCATGCACCAGCACCAGATCTGGATGGCAGTCCTGCAGCACACCCTCCATTCCCTCCAGCACCCCGGTGGTGATGCTGGTCAGGGTCTGTCCGCTTTTCATCAGGTTCAGGTCATAATCCGCCCTCAGGGCAAACTGCGCCATCACGCTGTCCAGCATCTGCCGGTGCTGCGCCGTGACGCACACCAGGCTGCGGATTCCTTGCGCATGCTCAAGCTGCCTGACCAGCGGCACCATCTTGATGGCCTCCGGCCTTGTTCCGAAAACGCTCAGCACAATCAGCTCACGCTGCATGTTTCCACCTTCTCTTTTCCAGGCGCCGCATCAGGCGGTAATTGGCTTTCTTCCGTGAGAACAGGGCGCTGTAACACGGATCCTGCACCCCAGGCCAGCGCGCGGCAAAGCGCGCGGCGTCCGCTTCGTGCCGCGCCCGCCCGGTCAGCAGCAGCGCCCCGCTTTCGCATACGCCTTGCCCATGGGGCGTGAACACATGCCGCAGCCCCCGCTGAATCAGGGACAGCGACCAGTCCACCGCCCCCAGCCCTTCACGATAGCCCCCGTCAAAGGGGATGAAATGATCCCTGCGGATCATGACGCAGGCTGCGCTGACCGCCGCCACATTGTGGCTGGTCTGCATCAGCAGGTGCCACCCATTGGCATGGGACGGCAGGTTCTGCTCCCGGCACTGGGCCAGGCCCTCCATGCCCACGGCAAAGCCTCCGTGGGTGATGCGTCCCCGCCTGCTGAGCAGCCGCGGGGTCACCGCACCCACATCGTCCCGTTGGGCATACATCATCAGTTCCTCAATCAGCCCGTCGGAAGCATCCGTCACCGATGCATCCACAAACAGCAGCATGTCCGCAAGGGAAGACGCTGCGGCGCGGTTCATGGCCGCATAGCGGTCATCCTGCCCGGCGCTTATCACGGACACTTGCTTGTCCGGCCAGGAATCCGCTGCCAGCATGTCTGCACAGGCCTGTGCGTTCTGCCCCGCCGCTGCCATCACAAACACATCCACCGATGGCGCACCCTTGATTTCATAGCGCAGGCGCAGGTTCCCCCGCTGAATTTCCGCCTGTCCAGGCCAGCCGATGCGGGCCATATGCTCCTCCACCGCCCGGCGCGAGGCTTCCACGCAGCGCATCAGGTTTTGATGGCTCACCGAGCTGCGCACCGTCCGCCAATGGTACAATACCCGCGGAATGTGCGCCACCCGCCGGGTAACCTCTGTGCAGCGCAGCGCCAGGTCGTGATCCTGTGAGCCGTTGAACGCCCCGCGCAGCCCGCCCACCTGCTCAAACAATGCCTTGCGCACCACCATCAGGTGGCAGATGTAGTTTCCCGCCCGCAAATTGTCCGGGCAGAAGTCCGGCTTGAAGTGCGGATCAGTATGCCAGCGGCCGTTCTCGGTCACCTTATCCTCGTCGGAATAGATCAGATCGGGCTGCTCCTGCGCAATCACCCGCGCCACCTGCCACAGCGCGTCCGGTTCCAGCAGATCGTCATGGTCACACAGGGCCAGCCACTCGCCTGCGGCAAGGGCTGCGGCGCTGTTGGTGCTGCCGGAAATGCCCTGGTTGCGCTCCCCGTGGTGCACATGAAGTCTCCCGTCCAGCGCCCCAATCTCATCCAGCGCGCTCAGGGTTTCCGCCCGGGTGGAGCAATCGTCGTACAGGCAGGCCTCCCAGTCCGGGTAGGTCTGGGCCTGCAGCGACGCCGCCAGCGCCCGCAGCAGGGCAGGCTCGGTATTGTACACGGGAATCAGCACGGAAATCAGCCCCGCCGCCGGGGGCGATTGCCGCTGCGCCTCCAGTTCGCTTTCAGGCGTACGCATGCCGCGCCAGACCCGTTCGTAAGGATGCAGCGTCCTTTCCCACAGCTTTTCCGCCGCGCGCCGC
>CAMDVP010000180.1 GCA_945877525.1 uncultured Clostridia bacterium
TATGGCGAACGCATTTATTTTAGGCGGAGCCCTTTCAAATACTTATGACAGGGTACACAGCAGGTTTGCCATTTCTGAAAACTCCATCCCATCAATATGCCGCATTCGAATAAGATCCTTTTCCCTTTCACTTAATACGTCCATGGATGCCAGCAATGCTTCTGCGTCAGCATGATCAAAAACAGAGGAATACACATCGTCAGGATCGGGAATGCTATCAGTTTTTTCAGCTGTCGCAGCATAATCTATCAAGGAATCACGCTTATTCATTGCCATAACCTGCCGCCTGCAAATATTTCCAATTGTAGAAAGCACATAGTTGCGGAGATTGCTGTGCTCAACTGCTCGAAAATCGTCCACATAAGCGCATATGTTTTCCAAAGCCGAGCCAATGGCATCTTCAATGTCTGAAGGCCTATTGCCAAAGTATTTGCGTGCAACAACATACATCAGACCACGATATTCAAAATATAGTTTCTCAACGAATTCTCTGTCTTCATCTGAATGTAATGCCAAAATTGCAAGAGGAATCAGAGCGGGTGTGGCACATCCAAGTGTATGATTCATCCAGTGCATTGTCAATCTCCTCATCTCCACGCTGCTTCAAGTATAGCATAAAAAGCATCAAGCCTGATTGCTTCATATGGTTCCTCATTCTTCCATCTTCCCTTATGCCTCAGTCAAACTCTCAAGAGTATTCTGATAAGTTTCATATTTCTTGCTCATACTGTTACACCTGATGCTATCATAGGATCGTATACTCTACCGGACAAATCGCTCGTTCATCTTAGAACTGCGGGCTGTAAGATGACGCCTTCTATTCCAATAATTGCCATGATAAGTGGCCATATTTCTTATGCTACAGCAGATGACTTACCGCATCCCGTTCAATGCTGCCGTAGGCAAGCCTTTTGGCAGTGCCCTTTGAAAGCCCCAGCTTCTCCACAATGGCATATTTCCATGGGAGATTCCTGTAACACATAGGAAGTAATCTATTGTTACGTCTAAACCCTGGGCCAACTTGCTTATTCGGATAGAATAACCGTTGCGCGTTTCTCTGCCTTACAAGCGTGTGATCTGCGATCAAGCCATACCTGCATTCTTTACCAGCTGCGCTTGATTCCATCGGCACCCTATGCGCAGTTCCTTTACCCGTGATGCAATGGTTCCCTTTTCATCGTCTTCACCCAACTATAGTTCGTAATACGCGAGCTCTTTTTCTTTCGTGTTCGTCATCCGTTCACCTTCATTTTCTTCGTTTCATTTTATCAAATCTAAAGTAAATATGCAACAATCAGTGAAGGCAAACAGCGACTGGTGTTGCTTTCGGCATAGCATGTCTCATCGTAAAAATTGCCGGGACAGCGCTCCACAGGAATGCTTCTATGGTCACATGAAAGAAGACTCGGCAGGAAAAAAGGTGCACTGGATTTTCACTGAAAATGCAAGGTGCGGTATCGATGATTGGTTTGTCAGTAACAACCATGATCGATATCAAAGGCAGTTGGCCAAGTTGTCCTCAAGTCAATTCTATCAATATGTTTCCAGTGAAGAGTATCCGCTCCCTTGCCAGTCTTCAGAAAATGTAATCCAAGAGGCGTTGCCCCTTGACCACCAATGTTTTTCACATGTTCATCAGGGACGTACCACCATGATCTTTCTTGCTCTCACGCAAAGAAATAGAGCGAAATGTTTAGTACCACCCCTTGGGGAAACCCAGATGATGCTCGGGTCACACCTCTGCGTTGCCCTATCCTCCGTTAGCTGGCTTTTACACTTTAGTTCTGTTCTGTTTCCGGGATGGTTCAATACGATTATCCGCAGTGAAGGGAGTACTTCACATGTAAAGCCGGGAACCACGACTTTTCTATTTTATCTGGGGTATTGAGCGAGCGCGATGCTCTTGCGGTTACCCGCCAGGCCATTGCCTTCCCATTATACAACTTGGGCAATGAGATGTCCCTCGCCTGTGACTGGCTGCCACGAACACGGGGCATTCATATAGTAACAGCGGTTACACAGTAACAGGATTTTTCCTCTGCGTGTCGAATTAATCCGACATGAAGGACGGCGGAAACAGTATGAAGCAGACGGAAGTGTTGATTGTATTCGGCAGCAGTTTTCGTGCTGCAAAGCACCATTGATACACTGAGAGAACAGAGTCAGAGGAAGATGAATTTGTGAGACTCCGGCAGCATGTTATTCCACAAGTTATTCCTGTGTTGGCATATACGTCTTTCAGCAAGAAGGTAATGACCATATGACTTGGCATCACAAAACTGAACCCTAAAGGTAATCGCTCATGAATCAAATGCTGCACAAGCGGATTGATACACTCACACTAAAGCAGCGATGTTCCAAGATGCAACTTAACAAGCAGTATACTGAAGCTTCTTCGTCAATGCGCGAAGCACTGCATTGTCATGTGGGTTATGGAGTATTTGACGCGACACGGATGTTTCTACTGCCCCAGTGATAGGTCAAAACTGATCGGGAGCATAACACACATTATGAGTGCTGCTGGAAAAGTCGGCATTGGTTGAGGTTAGTAAAGCAAATTAGGGATAGTTGGGGTTCGCTTGAAAACAGTATCGTAAAGGTCGATACTGTGCATAATTAAATACAGCAAAGCCCCCTTGACAAAACAACTCCCGCAGAGGCGAAATCCCATTGCCGCACATAAGAACATGATTACAGAGGTAGATCAGCATAAGCTGGTGCCGTTACTTGCGTGGCGCCAATGTACCACCCACATCAAAGTGCCGGGTGTCGCCCTCAAAACCGCTGAAGGAGAATTCCTCTCCCAGCCGCCGCAGCTCGGTGCGGATTTCCTGACCGGGGCGGATTTCCACGTCGTAGTTGACATCGAAGCGGGACAGGCAGCTTTCCCTCATGGTATCAATGCCCAGGGCGTTGCAGCACCAGTCCATGTACTTGGTGTTGTTCACATGCCCGTTCACGTCCAGATCGGTGTAGACTGGAAGATGCAGGGCGGTTTCCAGGGTGCCGGACACCTCGCTCACCGCGGCGGGCAGCCCCAGAGGGGCCAGCAGGTCGCTATTGTCGGGCATGAGGCTCTGGATCAGGTCAGGCTTGGTCATTTTGCGGGTATGGATGTCCAGCAGCACCCACAGGCTGCCCGCCCGGCCGATTTCCGCCCCGGAGGCGTCCCGGAAGATAAAATAGCGCGGGAAAAACCAGCGGCGCACCGGCATGGGGAAGGTTTCAATGGAGATGGTCTCGGCAATTTTCGGATAGCGGTCCATGACCACCTCCAGCCGGGTCAGCACCCAAACCACGCCCTTCTGGATCAGGGCATTGCGGCCCACACCCAGCAGCTCGGAATGCACGCCTGCGGTTTCCTGCATGGCTTCGAGGATGGCGCTGGGCCGCCACTGGCCGGTCAGGTCGCAGTGGCAGGTCTGGATGCGCATTTCCTCACGATAGGTTTTGAGCATAAGTCATTCTTCCTTTCCATACGCATGAATCAATACGGGCAGCATGTCCATCAGCTGGCGCAGGTAGCCCATGGGAACAAAGCTGCCCTCCCGCGCCAATTGCAATATCTCCTCCGGGGCGGCCAGGCGAGCGTCGGAAACCTCCTCGTCCTGGAGTGTCAGCTGCTCCGGGCAGACTGGCTGGCAGAACACAAACACATGGTGCAGCGCCTTGTGGCCGACATACTCGAACACCTTGCCGCCCCGGCGGAAATCGGGCGTGAAGCCGATTTCCTCCCGGGTTTCCCGCAGCGCCGCCGCCTCGGGGGATTCGCCGCTTTGCACCGCGCCGCCTGCGCTTTCACACCACAGCCCGGGATGGTTGGGCTTGCTGTCTGCGCGGCGCTGAATCATCAGCCGACCGTCCGGCGTGGTCAGCCACACGTCGCATACGGCCCAGTACATGCCTGCGGGAGCCTCCTCACCCCGGCGGATAGTCACGCCTGTGGGCTCGCCTTGGGCGGTGAACAGGTCAAGCAGCTCCTCCATCATGGGATCCCCCGTTTCCTTTGTGCTGAGGGTATTATACCGCGCTCAAACGCGAAACGCAAGGTTCTCTTTGAAACGATGGTTCTATGCGGAGGCGGGCCGTGCATAGAAAAAAGAGACAAGCCCAAAAGGCTGTCTCTTGAAGAAACAGGTGCGAAGGGAAAACCAATGGGGTTACTCCTTGGCGTTGCGGAGCTCCTCCAGGCACTTTTTGCACACGAGCTTTCCCTTGTAGGGCACCACGTCGCGGGCATCGCTGCAGAAGATGCAGCTGGGATGATATTTCTTCAGAATAATCTCATCGCCGTCCACAAAGATTTCCAGCATGTCCTTCACGCCAATATCCATCGTTCTTCTCAGTTCGATAGGGAGGACAACGCGGCCCAGGGTGTCAAGCTGGCGAACAACGCCGGTAGATTTCATAACGTACAGAACCTCCTTGCTGGTGATCGCAGGTCAGGATAAACATTCCACCGAATAATATTCTACTAATATTGACATCACTTGTCAAGAGCTGTTTTACAAATATAACGATTGTTTTGTTTGGAGGCGACGGGGAAAATGAGCCGGGCATGGATGGTGCTGGTCATGGCGGGCTGCGGCGTGGCGCTGGCGACGGGGAGCGCGCCGCAGGCGGCGGAGGCGCTGCTGGAGAGCGGCGCGGGGGCGGTGAAGCTATGGCTGGTGCTGCTGGGAGCGATGCCCCTGTGGAGCGGGCTGATGGAAATTTTGCGGGAAACAGGCGATGTGGAGCGTCTGGGCCGGTGCATGCGCAAATGTCTGGCCTTTCTTTTCCCGGGGCTGAAGGACGAGGCGTGCTGGTCAGCCATGGGCATGAACCTGGCGGCAAACATCCTGGGGTTGGGCAACGCGGCCACGCCCGCCGGCATCCGTGCGGCGCGGCTGCTGGAAAAACAGGGCAGCGCGGGAGTGAACGCCCTGGCCATGCTGCTGGCGCTGAACAACTCCAGCCTGCAGCTGATGCCCACGACAGTCATCACCCTGAGGGCGGCGGCAGGGGCGGTCCACCCGGCGGATATCTGGCCCGCGACGCTTGTGTCCTCGGGGGTTGCAACGGTAGTGGCGGCGGTGCTGATGCGCATTGCCTGCACAAGGAGGAAGCGGCATGAATGACTGGGCGGGTAGCGCGGTGCTGGGCGTGGTGCTGCTGATTGTGCTGCGGGGCGCGGCAAAGGGCGCGGACGTGTATGCCGCGCTGCTGCGGGGTGGCAGGCGGGGCATGGAGGCGGCCATGGGGCTGCTGCCGGCGCTGGTGGGCATGACGGCGCTATTGGCGCTGCTGAGCGCCTCGGGGCTGAGCGACGCGCTGTCCGGGATCCTGAAGCCTGTCCTCGGCCTGGTGGGGCTGCCGGAGGAGGTGACAACGCTCCTGCTGCTCCGCCCGTTGAGCGGCTCGGCCAGCCTGACGGCGCTGGAGGAGGTGTTCGCCCGGTACGGGGCAGACAGCCGGGCAGGGCGAATTGCTTCGGTGCTGATGAGCGCGTCGGAAACGATCTTCTATACCCTGACGGTGTACCTGGGCGCGACGAAGCTGAAAAGGCTCCCCTGGGTGATTCCGGTGTCGCTGGCTTCCTATCTGGCGGGGGCGACAGTTTGCGGACTGATGCTTTGACACGGATTGTTTTTTTCGGGTATTTTCCTTGACAGCGTGCCGCGCCGATGATACAATAACGCCAATTTCATACGGACTGTATGTCCCATGAAAGGCTGTGAAAAGCAAAAGTACCCGGAATCGTCCCTTTTCAGAGAGCCGCGTGAAGGTGCAAGTGCGGCAGGGAACGCCCGGCGAACGAACAGCTTGGAGCTGCCGCCCGAAAGGCTTTTTGCCCGGTAGGCGCGGACGGGTGGAGCTCGTAATCGCTCCGGGTGATGCGGCGCAGGGCGCCAAGTCGCCGGTAAGATGGCCTCAGTGTCGAGGCTAAAGTGGGTGGTATCGCGTAAGAACCGTCTTTCGTCCCATAAGGGGCGAAGGGCGTTTTTTTATGGGGTGCCGGCGGAAGGAGATTGACAGGGTATGATGAGAACGCATTATTGCGGCAGCATCCGCAGGGAGCACATGGGCTGCGAGGCCACGCTGTGCGGCTGGGTGCAGGTGAAGCGGGACATGGGCGGCGTGATCTTCCTGGATGTGCGCGACCGGGAGGGCGTGGCCCAGGTGGTATGCGACCGGGCCGACCTGAGCGAGGCGGACTTCCGCCT
>CAMDVP010000181.1 GCA_945877525.1 uncultured Clostridia bacterium
GACCCTCGCAAAAGAACAGCCCTGTGCCGGACTACCCGAGTGGGTGTCGAGAGGGCCGAAGGCCCTTCGCAGGGTTTCCAAAGGGGCAGCGCCCCTTTGGCGGGTTGTCAGGGCAGAGCCCTGACCGTGGTTCAGGGGCATAGCCCCTGCTCACGCTTTCTCCGCTTCAAACTGCTTCATGAAATTGACGAGCTTCACGACGCCTTCGCGGGGCATGGCGTTGTAGATGCTGGCGCGCATGCCGCCGACGGTGCGGTGGCCCTTGAGGTTGACCAGCCCCTGGGCTGCAGCCGCCTTGACAAAGGCGGCATCCTTGTCGGGGTCGCCAGTGACGAAGGTCACATTCATGCGGCTGCGGAATTCCCTCTGCGCGGTGGGCTTGAACAGGGCGCTGTTGTCCAGGAAGTCGTAGAGCAGCGCGGCCTTTTCGATGTTGATCTTTTCCATCTCCGCCACGCCGCCCATGTCCTTCAGCCACTGGAAGGTCAACCCGGCCAGGTAGATGCCGTAGGTGTTGGGGGTATTGTACATGCTGCCCGCCTTGGCCTGCACCTCCCAGTTCAGCAGCTTGGGGCAGATGGCCTTGGCCTGGCCCAGCAGCTCCTTGCGGACAATCACCACGCACAGGCCGCTGGGGCCGATGTTCTTCTGGGCGCCGGCATAGATCACGCCGAACTTCGTCACATCCATGACCTCGGAGAGAATCATGCTGCTGGCATCAGTCACCAGGGGAGCCTCGGTTTCCGGCAATTCCACATAGCGGGTGCCATAAATCGTGTTGTTGCTGGTGATGTGCACATAATCCGCATCGGGAGTGAAGGTGCCCTTGCGCCAGTCGGGGATATAGGTGTAGGTATCCTCCCGGCTGGAGGCAACGATGTTCACTTCTCCGTAGCGCTTGGCTTCTTCTGCTGCCAGGTGGGCAAAGTTGCCGCTGTCAATATAGTCAGCCTTGCCATTCACCATCAGGTTCAGCGGGATAGCGGAAAACTGCTGCGTCGCGCCGCCCTGGAGGAACAGCACCTCATAGTCTTCCGGAATCGCCATCAATTCCCGCAGATCGGCCACAGCGCGGTCATAGATGTCGGTGTACATTTTGCTGCGGTGGCTCATTTCCATGACAGACATGCCTGTGTCACCGTAGCACAAAAGCTCCTTCTGCGCCCGTTCCAACACGGGCAGCGCCAGCATCGACGGCCCCGGAGAAAAATTGTATACCCGTTCCATCACATTTGCCTCCCCTATTGCACCGCTTCATTGCGGCTTATGATTCGGGACGTTTTTTGCCCGCCGGTCAATAATTGAACCGCTATCCATAGTATGCACGATAATCGAAGAAATTGCAAGGGGAAATACAGCGGAAATACAATCTTTCTTTGTATGTTCATACTGTTCTCGCCTAAAACGATTGTTTTGCCAAAGGCAGAGTTTTCGCGCCTGCGGGCGCGACCAAAGGGCTTTCCGATCGCCCTTTGGAAACCTTCGGGGCCGTCCCTTTGATGCTATGTTTTTAATGCAGCACAGTTTCAATACTGCACAGTATCAGGCAGATGGTTAGACATAAAAATGTGGGCGGCAGCCACGTTGTGCTGCCGCCCATACGAAAGCGTATTTACTTTCTCAGCGTAATGACCACATGACGGTTGGGTTCCTCGCCCTCGCTGTGGGTGTCCACGGCTTCGTTGCCCTGCAGAGCGCTGTGAATAATCCGACGCTCATAGGGATTCATGGGCTCCAGGCTCACCTTGCGGCCGGTCTTGACAGCGCGGTTGGCCATGCGATTGGCCAGGCGAACCAGGGTGTCCTCTCGCTTGGCGCGGTAGTTCTCGGTGTCCAGGGTCACGCGGGTGTAGCTTTCCTGCCCGCGGTTGATTTTCAGGCTGGTCAGGTACTGCAGGGCATCCAGGGTTTCGCCCCTGCGGCCGATGAGGATGCCCAGGGTATCGCCGGTCATCTTCACAAAGACGTTGCCCTCCGCATCGTTGCCCACAGCCACATCAACCTCCACCCCCATCAGGTGGGTCAGCTCCTTCAGGAAGGACTGCGCCTTGCCGGCGGCGGAATCAGGCGCCACCTGATCATTCTCCAGCATGGTCACCACCGGCTTTTCGATGGGCTTCGCAGGGGCCTTGGGCGGCAGGGGCTTTTTCTCCTGCTCCGGCTTTTCCGCCTTGGGCTGCTTGGGCGCGCGGGGCTGCTTCGGGGGCCGGGGCGCATCAGACTCAGCCTTCTTCTCCTGGCGGGCAGGCTTTTCGGCCTTTTCAGTCTTCTCAGGCTTTTCGGAGCGAGCGGGCTTTTCGGCCTTCTCGGGCCTGGGCTCGGCGGAACGGGCCTCGGCAGCCTTGGGTGCTTCGGGCTTGCGCGCAGGCTTCTCAGGCTTCTTCTCGGCAGGCTTGTTCTCCGTCAGGGAGGCCATGATGTCCTCCTCTGTTTCCTTCATGGTCAGGCGTACCTTGGCCTGGCGAGAGCCAAACAGACCGAACAGGCCCTTGCTGCCCTCGTCGATAATATCCACCGTCACGTCGCTGATGGACGCGCCCAGAGCCTCCAGGCCGGCAGAGATGGCTTCTTCAATGGTCTTGGCGGATGATTCGTAGGTTCTCATTTGATCTTTCCCTCCACAGTCGCTTGGGCATTCTTTTCCTTGCGATCCAGATACCAGTTGATAAGCCAATACTGTCCCACGGCAATCACGTTGCTCACGGCCCAGTAGAGGGCGAAGGCGGCGTTATAGCTGAAGCACAGCCACAGGCTGAACAGCGGGAAGAACCACTTCATGAAGGCGTTGGTGCCGCCGCTCTGCTGGTTGCCGTCGGAGGAGGGCTGCTGCATGCTGCTCATGACGAACTGGGTCACGGCGGACAGGATGGGCAGGATGAACAGGCCGTTGAACTCCTTCATCACGCTGACGGTGGTGAAGATAAGGTTGAAGTTCCAGCCGGGCAGGGTTGCCACATGGGCGGCATAGTCGGGGTGGGCCGCCAGGGCGTTATATACGGCAGTGATGGTGCCCTGCAGGCTGGTGCCGAAGGACTCGTAGGAGATCACGGTACCGGTTGCGCTTTCCACCGCGCCGACGATCACATCCAGGGTTTCAGCCGGCAGGGCGGCGATGGCGCGCTGCCACACGTCGGCAGGAATCTGCTGCAGGCTGCTCAGGTCAGGCCAGCAGGCGGCAAAGGGGCTGTCGGGCATCCACAGGTTCTTCACCCACAGCCAGCCCTCCAGCACGGGCTCCTGGTTCTGCAGGATGGAGAACACCTGCTGCACCATCTGCTCGTTAGCCACCAGACGCATGGCGTTGAACATGGCAATCAGGATCGGAAAGGTCAGCAGCATGGGCAGGCAGGAGGAAAGGGGGTTGATGCCCTCCTTCTTGTACAGCTCGGCCGTCTTGGCATTGAGCTTCTCCTTGTCATTGGCGTACTTCTTCTGCAGGGCCGTCAGCTGCGGCTGGATCCTGGTGGTTTTGCGCATGCTGACACGGCTCTTGTAGTCGAAGGGCATCAACACCAGCTTGATGAGCAGGGTGAAGATGATGATCGACCAGCCGTAGTTGCCGAAAACCATGTTGATACCGTCCAGGATGTTCTTGAGAAATTGGCTCATTCGGTTCTACTCCCTCCTTAAGATCAGGTTGGGATCCTCCGGCACCGGATCATATCCGCCCTTGGAAAAGGGATTGCATCGCAGAATCCGCCACAGCGCCATCCAGCCGCCCTTCCACGCGCCATAGCGCTCTATGGCGGTGACGGCGTACTGGGAGCAGGTGGGGATATAGCGGCAGCAGGGGCCCTTGCGCTTGTTGGGGCTGATGTTTCGGCGGTAGAAACGGATGCACGCAAGCATAAAACGCTTCATCAGGCGCGATTCCCTTCTGTCCCAGCGGGCTGCTCCGCCCGGAATGCGGACTGTTTCTTCAGCAGATAGCGCACATCCCGCTGAAGGGACTGGAAGGTGGCCCCGGCGGCTGAGGGTCTGGCTACGATCACGTACAGCCCGTTTTTCACGTCCCCCAGATAGGGCCGGAAGCATTCGCGCAGGCGGCGCTTGACCTTATTGCGGGTCACAGCATTGCCCACCTTCTTGCTGACGGAAAAGCCGACCTGCAGCCCTCTGCCCTTGGCATAGAGCATGACCAGATCCCGACAGGCAACGCTCCGTCCGCGGCGGTACACGTACTGGAACGCCCTGTTTTTTTGCAGCCGATAACGTCTTTCCATGGTGTCATCCTTTTCGGTGGCGGTGACGGGGAAATCTCCATAACGCGGGACGCAGGCCATGCTTCCCGGCCCGATCCCTCCTATGCAGGAAAAGCCCGCCCCACGGCGCGAAACGCGCTTCTGGGCGGGCTTCATCCACAGGGCTCACGCAGGCGCGGCAGTCTGACCGAAATCAGACAGTCAGCTCCTTGCGGCCGCGGCGGCGGCGGGCTGCAAGCACCCGGCGGCCATTCTTGGTGGACATACGGGCACGGAAGCCGTGCACCTTGCTGCGCTGACGCTTCTTGGGCTGATAGGTACGGAACATGGTCAACACTCCTCACAATTTCGTCAATCGGACAAATGTCCGAATCGCTACAAAACAGCCTTTATAGTATACCTTTTCCGGGCGGCATTGTCAAGCGGCTTGCGCGAATTTCTGCCCTTTTGCGGGAAAATCTCACCGGGAATAGACCCCCGTGGTCACCTCGGTGATGTATGCCTCCCGGTGGGGCAATTTCGCATCTTGGCGGGCTAGATCGGCCGCGGCCTCGTTGTCATAGGGCACGGAAAGCAGGCTGAAGCTCAGCGGGCCGGGTTCCTCCGTCAGTTCGCCCTCCGCCAGCAGCGCGTGAGCCCGGGGCACACCCATGCTGTTGCCCACGCTGCCGGTATTGATGATATACCCCTCATGCAGCGTACGCAGGAAGGGCCTGTGGCTGTCGGCAAAGATCACTCCGCCGAAATCTCCCGCCGGGCTGTGAAAGGACGCGCCCAGCTTCCCCTTGTCGTCCTGCACCTGCATCAGCTCCGTCACCGGACGGCCATGGAATAGCCGGAAGCGTATGCCGCCCAGGGTGACCTCCGCCTCCCGGGGCAGGCCGTTCAGCCAGGCCATCCGTTCCTTCCCCAGCTGATTCCAGAAATAGCCGTCCTCCGGAAATTCCATTCCGCCAATGCCATAGTCCCAGTTGCCGCCCAGGCACAGCGTGCAGTGGGCGCGAACCCAGTCGCAGGTTTCGGCGTTGCTGGGGCCCTTTCCTACCGCATCGCCCAGAAACCACACCTGATCCGGCCGGAGCCGCTGAAGCTCCCGTTCCATGGCAAGGGTCGCAGGCAGCAGCCTCATGCCTCGCGCCGGCCAGGTCGTGCTCCAGATAGTTGCCGCATTCGATGCGCTTTGCCCCGGGGATTTCCCCCTCAAAGCCCGCCGCAAAGGCAAAGGCCTCCCGCACCAGCTTCAGCGCGTCCCCGCGGCTCACAGTGTCCCGCAAAATCAGGTAGAAGCCCGTGCGGCAGCCCATGGGGCCGAAATACACCACCTGATCAGTCAGATCAGAGGAGCGCACATAGGTAGCAATCAGATGTTCCAAGGTGTGCAGCGCGCCCTGGGCCAGGTAATCGCCCTGATTGGGGGTTTTCAGGCGCAGGTCGTAGGTCACGTCCTCCCCGTCAATGCGGGACACATACATGCCGGGGGTGAGCAGATCGTGGTTGATGGTAAACGAGGCAATCTTACGCAGCATGGGCGTCTCCTTTCAGCGGCACGCCGAGCTGCAGCGACAGCCGCTTCACGACGTGGAAGTAGCAGGGAATCAGGAAAGCATCGGCAAAGACCCAGGCGGCGGGGTTGGACAGGCACGCCGCGTCAAAGCCGAAAAAGGGTACCAGACAAACGGCCACCATGGCCCGGGCAATCATCTCCGCCACCCCCGCGAACATGGCAATGCGGGTGTATCCCATGCCCTGGATGGAAAAGCGCACAATGTTCACAAACAGCAGCGGAATAAAGAACAGGCTGTTGATCAGCAGAAATTGATAGGCCATGTTGATCACGTCCACATCCGGGGCGTCCACAAACAGGCCGATCAGGTTGCGCCCGAAGCGCCACACCACCACCGCCGCCACAATGCTGTATAGGATGCCGATCAGCGCGCTGGCCTTCAATCCCTCATGCACGCGGTGGAGCTTGCGCGCGCCGATGTTCTGCCCGGCG
>CAMDVP010000182.1 GCA_945877525.1 uncultured Clostridia bacterium
GGGGCCGTGCGGTACATGAGCCACCGCATGGCCGTGATGTACATGGGCGAGATTGTCGAAACCGGAGACGCGGAGGAGCTGTTCGACCATCCGGCGCATCCCTATACCCGCGCGCTGCTGGATGCGGCTCCCGTGGCGGACTACGCTTTGCGCAGCCGTGTCCGGGCATCGCTGAAGGGCGAGGTATCCGCCGCTGTCAGGACAGGCTGCCCGCTTCGGGAGCGCTGCCCCTACGCGCTGGCGGAATGCGCCGCCATCCAGCCGGGGCTTTCTCCCCTGCCAGACAGCCCGGAGCATCTGTCCGCCTGCCGCAGGGCCGCCGAGTGAGAGGGGAAAAGCGTATGTGGAAGTATGTTGCCAAAAAAATTCTGCTGGCATTGCCTGTGCTGCTGGGCATCACCATCATTGACTATCTGATCATGAGCCTGGCAGGCAGCCCCCTCGACATGCTGGCCAACCCCCGCACCACCCAGGCAGCCATCGACGCCAAGGCGGCCCAATGGGGGCTGGATCAGTCCCTGTGGGCACAGTATGGGCGGTGGCTGACCCAGCTGCTCCAGGGAAACCTGGGCTATTCCTACAAAAGCTATCAGCCCGTATCAGCGCTGATTGCAGGAAGCATTGGCCCCACGCTGCTGCTCATGGGCGTATCACTTGTGGCAGGGCTGCTTATCGCCGTTCCCGCAGGCATTTACAGCGCCGTTCACCGCTATCAGAAGCGGGACTATGCCGTGGTTACCGCCTCGTTCTTTGCCTCCAGCATTCCGGGATTTTTCCTGGCGCTGCTGCTGATTTACCTCTTTACGGTGCGTCTGGGTTGGCTGCCCTCCGGCGGCATGGCCACCCCGGGGACAGGCGGCGATTTCTGGGACGTGGCGCGGCATATGGTGATGCCGGTGATAGTATTGGCGGTATCGGTGGCCGGAAGCAACATCCGCTACATCCGCTCCGCCATGCTGGAGATTCTTGAAATGGACTATCTGCGCACCGCCAGGGCCAAGGGTATCGGCCGCTTTCTTGTCATCAACAAGCACGCCCTGCGCAACGCGCTTCTGCCCATCGTGACGGTGATCGGGATGCAGATTCCCACGCTTTTTGGCGGCGCGGTGATTGTGGAGAAAATGTTCTCCTGGCCCGGGCTGGGTTTGGTGACCATGAACGCCATCACCGGGCGGGATTACCCCGTCATCATGGGCGTTTGCCTGCTGTCGGCGGTGGTGGTGCTGGCTGCAAACCTGCTGACGGACATTGTGTACGCGCTGGTGGATCCCACCATCAAGTATTGAAGGGAGGCAGCAAGGCATGCGTTCATCCGCTCTTTCCCTGGTGTGGCGCAGGTTCTGCCGCCACCGCCTGGCGCTGGTCAGCCTGTTTGTGCTCCTGACGCTGATGTTCATGGCAGCCTTTGCGCCGCTGATTGCCCCCTATCCGCCCACCAAGGTTTCCCCTGCCTTTTCCCAGCCCCCCAGCGCCCAGCATCTGCTGGGCACCGATCAGATCGGCCGGGATGTGTTCAGCCGCCTGCTGTACGCCACAAGGGTTTCCCTGCTGGTCGGGCTGCTGGCCACGGCCATTTCCACTGCCGTGGGCGTGGTGCTGGGGCTGGTGTCGGGGTACTTCGGCGGCGTGGTGGACAAGATCATCATGAGCTTCACCGACATGGTGATGTCCTTCCCCTACATCCTGCTGGTATTGGTTGCCGCCGCCATCTTTGAGCCGGGGCTGTGGTCGATCATCCTCATTCTAGGCTTTGTGGACTGGCCCGGCGTGGCCCGGCTGGTGCGGGGCAACGTGCTGTCCCTTAGGGAAACCAACTTCTGCAAGAGCGACGTCACCGCCGGCATGCCGGGGCGCTATATCCTCTTTTCCGAAATTCTGCCCAACACCATGGCGCCTGTACTGGTATATGCCACCAGCGTATTCGCCATCTCCATTCTGGACGAGGCCGCCCTGAGCTACCTGGGCATGGGCGTTCAGCCCCCTACCCCCTCCCTGGGCAACCTGCTCAACGGCGCGGAATCCCTCACCATCCTCACCACCAAGCCCTGGCTGTGGCTTCCCGCAGGCGTCACCGTCATCCTGCTGGTGGTGTGCATCAACTTTGTGGGCGACGCCCTGCGCGACGCCCTGGACCCCCGCAGCTCCCTGTGAAACCGCCCATTGAACACAAGGAGGGCCTTTGCCCATGAAGAACAGACTGATCCATCAGAGCAGCGAATTTGACTGCGGCCCCACCACCCTCATCAACGCCCTGCGGTTTCTCTACGAGCGGGAGGAGATTCCGCCCATGCTGCTCAAGGGCATCTGGATCTACGGCAACGATGCCTTCAACGACTGCGGCGAAATGGGCAAGCAGGGCACCTCCAAGGCCGCTATTCGCTTCTTTGCCAACTGGTTCAACGACCTGGGCCAGAACTGCCGCTTCCCCATCCGGGCGGAATATGTCCATCGTTCCGAAGCAGACATTTCCCCGGCCAGCCGCACTGTACAGTGCCTGCGGAAGGGCGGCGTAGCACTGATGCGCTGCTGGAGCGAGGGTATTGGCCATTATGTGCTGCTGACCACCCTGGAGAAGGACGGGTACATCGGTCTGTTCGACCCCTACGACGAGCCGGACGAGGAGGTGCCGAAGGCCGAGGGACTGCGCATCATCCACGGACAGGATTACCGGATGAACCGTTCCGCCCCCATGGAACTGCTCAACCGCCGGGACAAAAGCAACTATGCCATGGGCGACGACGAAAAGCGGGTCAATCTGCTTATCTGGCGCAAGCACTGCTGCCGGGCGGACAAGGAATAAACGCATTTTCTTCCAGGTGAGGGAACCTTTCCCTTTTTTCTGCGTCCAACAGCGTGAAAGGCTCATGAAAGGAGCACACGCCATGAAGAAAATGCTTGCCCTGCTAACCGTTCTGATGCTGCTCTTCCCCACCGCCCTGGCTGAAGAGGCTCCGCCGGTTTTTGCGGACGCTACCGGCCTGAACGGCTTCCTTTCCCATGTCACGGAGGACCCCCCCATCCGATCCGCATGGTTCACCGAGGACTGCGGCTATTCCGATGACGGGTATGAGACGAATGATCCCGAGGAAATCCAGGCGCTGCTCAGCGCGGTGCTTACGCTGGAAATCGTCTCCGTCAGCGATCTGTGTGTCACCGACTGGTATCCGCGCCTGCAATTCATCTGCGCAGACGGAACGGCGTGGGGCATCGGCTTTGAAGGGCATTGGCTGAACCTGGAGGGCGTCCATTACAACCTGGCCCATGACGAGGCCTTCTGGGCGCTGACCTCCGCCATGGCGCGGGAGAGGCTCAGCGACGAGTGACCCCGTATCGATTTTCCCACGAAATAACGGCTGGCAGACAAGCCAGCCGCATTTTTTATACTAATCTGTTTCTAAATCATCTCTTTCGTATGCGGCAAAAGGATTTCGCCTCTGCGGAGGCGAGCAGAGGGCTTTGCGGTCATCGTCGCTCCGCTTTCGACTTCCGCCTTCGGCGGACTCGCCACTGGCGAGCCGTCGCCCTCTACACTTCTTCGCACCGTATCCTTATAATCGTTTAGAATAAGAATCGTATTATTCCTCCGCATCGCCCGTATCCGCCTCATCATACCACTCCAGGAAGGTGTGATCCTTCCCCCGCCACTTGTAT
This sequence comes from uncultured Clostridia bacterium, assembly GCA_945877525.1. Lineage (GTDB taxonomy): Bacteria > Bacillota > Clostridia > Christensenellales > Aristaeellaceae > UBA11524. Next base: position 3,652 of record CAMDVP010000182.1, read on the forward strand.
CCCGGCAGGGTGTCGATGGTCACGTTATGGATGCTGTTGAACACGTTTTTCTCCACGTCGGGGGTTTCCCGGCGCAAGGCCCGCAGAAGCTCCTTGACCTCCTGCCGCTTGGAACCTCCGCCCTGCGCGGCTGTTCGCTCCGTGAAGCGGCAGGCGCACTGGATGAAGCTCAGCCCGTTGTAGCGGCACCAGGCGATGATATCCTCCTCATGCACGCAATAGAGCGGACGGATCAACTCCATGCCGGGGAAGTTCTTGCTATGCAGCTTGGGCATCATGCCCTGCAGCTGCGCGCCGTAGAGCATGCCCATGACGGTGGTTTCAATCACATCGTTGAAATGATGCCCCAGGGCAATCTTGTTGCAGCCCAGCTGCTGTGCGCCCTTGTACAGGCAGCCCCGGCGCATGCGGGCGCAGAGATAACAGGGGTTTGACGTCTGCTTATTGGCCACCTCGAACACATCGGTTTCGATGATATGGACGGGCAGCTCCAGCAGGGCGGCATTCTCCTCGATTTTCCGGCGGTTGGCCGGGTTGTAGCCGGGGTCCATCACCAGGAATTCCAGCTCGAAGCGCATGGGGCTGTGGCGCTGCAGCTCCTGCATCAGCTTGGCCAGAAGCATGGAATCCTTGCCGCCGGAGATGCACACGGCAATCCTGTCGCCCTCGGCAATCAGCTCGTAGCGCTTCACCGCCACAATGAAGGGCTTCCACAATTCCTTGCGGAAGCGCTTGATAATGCTGCGCTCAATCCGCTCGCAATCCGTCAACTCACGGGGCACGGCATGTCACATCCTTTGTCCGGGATCGCTTCATCTTATCAGGCCGGAGCACCTTTGTCAACGGAGGATTTTCCCCGGCGGAGGAAGGAGAAATGCGTTTCGCTGGCCACCACCGCAAGGAAGATCAGCAGAAAGCCCATGGCCAGCCGGGGTGTAACCGTTTCTCCATAGCACACCACCGAGAACAGCACGCCGAACACGCTTTCCAGGCTCAGCAGGATGGCAGCCGGGGCAGCGGGTGTGACGGACTGACCCACGTTTTGCATCAGCAGCGCCAGGGTTGTAGCGAACACCGCCAGGTAGATTAGCTCGCCCCACGCACCCTGAGGCATTGCCGCGGTCATGGTTTCCAGGGGCAGCGAGCACCCCCAGCAGCACAGCGCCGATGCACCAAACTGCACCGCTGTGAGTAGCACAGGGTCATCCTCTTCCCCGAAACGGCTCACCGCCACCAGGTGCAACGCGTAGAACACGCCGCCCACCAGCGTCAGCGCGTTGCCGCGGTTCATGCTCAGGCTGCCGTCCAGGGACACCAGCCCGATTCCCCCCAGGCACATCACTGCCGCCAGCCAGTTCCACCGGGAAGGCCGGCGGCGCAGAAGCACCCAGTTCACAAAGGGTACCAGCATGCAGTACACCGCCGTCAGGAAGGCGTTCTTCCCCGGGGTCGTGTCCTTCAGGCCATATGTCTGCGCCGTGTAAGCCAGAAACAGCAGCACCCCCACCACAGCGCCATGCCATAGCAGGCGGCGGCTGCAATGACGCCATTTTTTCGCACAAACGAGGCTCAGCAACGCGCAGCCGATGGTAAAGCGGATGGCCAGCAGTAGGAATACCGGTATGCCGTCCACCGCGTTTTTCATAACAAAAAAGGAACTGCCCCAGATCATGGCCGCGCCCAGCAGCGCCATACGGCCCCATAAAGCCTTGCCTTGCATGATATCCTCTCCATAAGGGAAGGGGCGGAACCTTCCGCCCCTGTCATATACAATCCGTCCGGGATATTACTTCTTTCCGCCAAACAGCCCGGAAATCGACCCCATGAGGCCGCGGGTCAGCTGGCGGGTCACCTCGCGGCTGGCAGTGGAAATGGCCGTGTTTTTCACCCGGCCCAGCACCGAATCGTTGCGGCGGGCGCGCTCGGCGCGTTCCTCACGCAGCTCGTCCGCACGACGGCGGCGCTCCTCTGCCAGGCGATCCTTCTCGGCCTTCTCCTCCGCCTTACGCTGCTTTTCGGCTTCCTTCTCAGCGCGCTCGGCTGCCTTGGCATCCACCGGCGCAGCGCTCTGCGGCTGAACAGCCACATAGTTGCCCGTGGCCGGATCCAGCTGCATGGTCATCATCCGCTGCACATATTGTCCGCTGGCCGGGTCAAACACCATCACCGGCATCTGCTGGGCCTGGGGCTGCGCGGGCTGTTCCACCTGCAGGGTGGGCACCTGGGGCAGGGGCGACATGGTGGTCAGCTGCTTCTGCACATAGCCGCCGGTGGCAGGATCATACACCATAAAGCCTTGGGGACGGCTCATGGTGGGCTGAGCGGTGCTGACCTGCACCTGCGCGGGCTGCATCACCGGCGCGGCAGGCTGAATCTGTTCCTTTTGGAAGGCACTGACCAGCATTTCATAGGCGCTCTGCCTATCCACCGGCTCGTCATACACGCCGAAGAACGGACTGGTTTCAATAAAGGTACGGCGCAGATCATCGTCAATAGCGCTCATGTAGGACTGGGGCGGCAGGATGGTCGCCC
>CAMDVP010000183.1 GCA_945877525.1 uncultured Clostridia bacterium
GACCCTTCAGGCCGCTTAATTCTAAAAATGTCTAACTTTTGGGGTTCACTTCAAAGGCGGTATTCCGGGTCAGAAGCGCAGCCAGGAAAAGGCCGATGACCATCTGGAAGGGAACCTCGAACAGGGTGAAAACAAAGGTGACCTTCAGGCCGTTCCAGACCCGGCTGTCAGCCATGGCCTCATAGAAGTTCCCAAGCCCAACAAAAACCGGATTGTCAAGGAAAATGGTCACGTCGAAAAAGCTGTAGTAAAATGCCACCAGCATTGGATAGATATTGAATACCACCAGCAGCAGGAGGGCCGGCAGGATGAACATGAAGCCCGATCGCTGGCGCTGACGGTAGATACCCCGTGAGGCAGTTTTCATGGTGTTTCCTCCCTGGCGTTCAGCCCAGATGCGCGTATACAATGTTGCGGATACGCGGGTGAATGTATTCCTCCCGGTTCGGGATGGACTGATGCATATACAGGATGGTGATTTGCGTGGCAGGATCCATCAGCACCCAGGAGCCGAAGCCGCCTGTCCAGCCGAATTCCCCGGGGGAGGTGATGCTGCCCTCGCTGCTGTTCATCCTGGTGCGAACGGCCAGTCCGTAGCCATAGCCGCTGTGGTATGGGCCGGAGAATTCCTCCAGCGCGGCGCCCTTGAGGCGGTTGGTCGCCATCATCCGGATGGTGCGGGGGTGAAGAATGGACACGCCGCGGTATTGTCCGAGGGTCAGCGCCTGGGCAAAGGATGCGTAATCGGCGGTGGTGCTGTAAAGACCGCCGCAGGCGGATTCATAGGTGGTGGTGGTAAACAGCGGAGGCCATTCCAGGGGGATCCGCTGTTCGTCCTCCAGACGATACAGCGTGGCAAGCCGGTCTTTTTTATTCTCAGGTACGACAAAGAAGGTATCCTTCATGCCGAGGGAATCGAAGATGTGCTCCTTCAGATAGGTGCCGAAGCGCTGCCCGGTGATCACCTCCAGCACAGCGGCCAGCACGTCAAGGCTTTGCCCGTAATAGAAATGCTCTCCCGCCTCAAAGGCGCTGGGCGTTGTGCCGCAGATGCGGGCAAACTCCCGCAAGGTATACCGGCCTTCCCGATCCAGCGCGTCGCTCTGGTCGGAGAGAATCTGGCTGTTCAGGTTCTTTTCATGCCAGTTGATGGTGATGCCGCTGGTCATATCAAAAAGGTGGGCCAGGGTTATTTCATTCCGGGCTGGCTCCTCCAGAATGTTGCCCCGGGGATCCAGACGGAACACCTTGTGATCCTTGAATTCCGGCAGATATTTTGCCACGGGATCGGTCAGCAGAAGCCTGCCCTGCTCATACAGCTGCAGCACTGCCGCGCTGGCGATGATCTTGGTCATGGAAGCCAGACAACAGATGGTGTCCAGGGCAAAGGGCTGGCGCTTTTCCACATTCGCATAGCCAATGCACCGGCTGTATACGGGCTCGTCATGCTGAAAAACCTGAAGTGACGCGCCTGCCGGGCCGTGCGCGATGAAGTCTTCCAATAACCGGTCAAGTTCCTGCCTGAGTTCCATGACAGCATTCCTCCATTCTTTTATGCATCCACCCGATTGATTTTTTTCATCCATTTTCCACTCCTGAGCCGGAAAAGACAGAGAACCGTTTTGCATACCAGGTCAACGTTGATCAGCGCGTAAACCGTGAACGCGGAGGATTTCCACACCAGCCCGGACAGATAGGCCAGCGGAATGGACAGCGTCCAGAGAAATACAGCGTCCGAAGCCATCAGGAACCGGGTGTCGCCGCCTCCGCGCAGGATGCCCCTGGACAGCACGTAGTTCATGGCCTGGAACACCACGAAAATCGAAATGGCATACATCAGCTGATTCGCGTTGCTTCGGGTTTCATCCGTAATATTGTAAAGACCGATAATGCCGTCCTTGATGACAAGGATGGTTGCGCTGGCGAGGAAGCCGACGGCCAGCGCCAGGAGCAGAAACGCCCTGGTTTGCCGGACTGTTCCGGGGGCGTCGCCTTTGCCAAGGGTATGCCCTGTCAGGATGCATGCCGCATTGGACAGCCCCTGGAGAAGCACGGTGCTGAACTGCAGCGTGACTGTGGTGATTGAATAGGCGGAGATAAAGGATTTCCCGATGCGCCCCATAATCATGGCCAGCAGCGTATTGGCGACGGCCATGATCACATCCGAGCAAAAGACCGGCATGCCCACATTGATGTATTCCCGTATGACAGACCTGTACTTTTGCGTGAAATCCTTCCATCGATAGGCAATTTTTCGGTCGAACAGGATAAAATAGCCGCAGATGAACAGAAATTCAAAGCACCGGGCCAGCATGGTGCTGATGGCGGCGCCTTCAAGCGCCAGCGCGGGCATGCCAAGATTGCCAAAGATCAGGCCGTAATTCATGACGGCTTTGATTGCGAAGGCGCCAATCGAGCTGTAAAGAGGAATTTTGACCTGCCCCACGCTTCTGAGAAGATTGGTACAGGTGAGAGATAGTCCGAAGAACAGATAGCAGGGAATCTGCCATTTCAGGTACAGAACGCCCTGGGCAATGACCTCGGTGTCGTTGGTGTACAGACGCATGATGCCCTGAGGGAATAACGCTGTGACCATGGTGAACAGCAAGGCGAGCACCGAACAGATCCGCAAAACCAAAGAGACGGTTTTTTTCAGGGAAAAATGATCGTCGCTGCCCCAATAACGCGCCGTCATAATGCTGCCGCCCATGGCCAGACCCATGCAGGCGATGTAAAACAGATTAAAGAACTGGTTGGAAAGGGAAGCGCCGGAGATGGCATTTTCCCCAAGAGACCCCACCATGATGTTGTCAATCATGTTGACGCCAATGGTTATCAGACTCTGAAGCGATATGGGCAGTGCAATGCTCACGACGCTTTTGCCAAATTCCCTGGTCCAGATGCTGTGCTTTTTCATATGCAGGCTCCCATTCAGCTATGGTGGCTGTTCATCTGAAAAACGATACGAAAGAGGCGGCAGAGGAACGATCAATACCTCTATTCGGCTATCATTATAGCACATATCATGGACATTACAATAACTAAATTTGCTAAAGATTCTGACAAGGCTTCACAACATTGTCAGCCTGCTTCCTATGCTCAGGTTTCCGGAAAGGACGCTCTGAAAACGAACCGGGGATTCTGCTCCTTCTTTACGGGCAGATCGATATTTTTATCGATAAAGAGAAGAATCATTTCCAAAGCCGCGACGGCATAATCGCCCACGGGTATCTGCATGGCTGACACACTTGGCTGAAGGTAGGCGAAGCGCTCTGTATCGCCAATCGCAATGATTTCCAGATCCTCTGGAACCGATATGCCCATTTCCCTGCACTTGTGCAGCATTCCTTCGACCATATGGACGCACATGACCAGCAGCACGGTGGGCCTGTCCTCCTTATGGCCCATCAGCTGGAGAATGGCTGTTTCTCCCTCTGAAAAGCCGTCGGAAGCGGCAGTATAAATCCATTCGGGCTTGATCTGAATCCGATTGGTTTCGCAGGCGGTTCGGAAGCCGATATCCATCAGCTGAAAGGCCTTGCCGCCATTTTGAGGCAGCACCATCCCGGCCCGGGTATGGCGCCTACCGATCATCTCGGCGCATAATTCGCCGGCGAGATAGTTATTGGTGGAAACGCAATGCACCTTCTGGGATTCACGCCCGATCAGCACGACCGGGATGGCGCTGTGCAGGTTTTCCACATACCGCTGGTCATTCTCCGTGGTGCCTTCAATCATGGCGCCCTTATAGTCTGCGGCTGAGAGCGGAGGCATCTGCTCGTTCAAACGGCCCGGCTGATAGGTAAACAGCATAATCCTGTTTTCCAGCGAACGGTCTGCAAGCGCCCGGTATAGCTGCGTTAGAAAATCGCAGAAATAACCGTTCATGTGATCAATCCGCCAGAATACCGCAATGGGGAGACGTCCGGTTTCAGAGGCGCCGTGCTTGGCATAGGAGGTGGATTGATAGCCCATCTCCTGAGCGGCTTCAAAAATTCGCGCCTGTGTCTTCCGGGATATCCGGACGCTGTCGCCGCGTCCGTTCAGGACAACCGATACGGTGACGGGCGACAGATTCAGTTTTTCAGCAATATCCTTCATACTCACCTGGGATGCCGCCTTGCGCAAACGCCTCTCCCCCTTAGTTGCAAAGATGATTTCCTGACATCCATCATAATTGCTTTTTCTTCTGCTGTCAAGAGAAAGCTAAAGATTCAGCATGCTGAGCTCCCGTTTCCTGCTTCGCTCGCTTTACAGCATCCCGTGAATATGCTACAATTGGCAAAAGAATCCTGTGCGCAAGAGAAAAACGAAGGAGTGTGTTCAATGAGGAATGTAGCGGGACGGGACACTGTTCTACTGGACGAGGAGCTGCTCCGCCGGGAGGCGGACAATCGGGCCTACATGCTGCGCCTGACACGGGAAAACCTGATGAGGAACTATCTGCTGGAGGCGGGACTGTGGGGCAATGCCAGCCTTGACCTGCACATGCATGGGGGATGGGAATCCCCGACCTGTGCGCTGCGGGGACACTTCACGGGGCACTACCTCAGTGCTTCAGCCATGATCTACCAGGCCACGGGCAATATGGAAATCAAGGGCAAGGCGGACGCCATGGTGGACGATCTGGCACGATGCCAGGCAGAGCATGGCGATGGCTGGGCGGGTTCGATCCCGGAGAAGTATCTGGACTGGATCGCCCGGGGCAAGCCGGTGTGGGCGCCCCACTACACGGTGCACAAGACGCTGATGGGCCTGGTGGACATGGCCCGGTTGGCAGGCAACCAGCAGGCCCTTGCGGTGGCCGACTGCTGGGGCGAATGGTTCGACCACTGGACGGAGCAGTTTACCCGGGAGCAGATGGACGATATCCTGGACGTAGAAACCGGCGGCATGCTGGAGGTGTGGGCGGAGCTGCTTGCCATGACCGGCAAGGAACGCTATCGCCGCCTGCTTCAGCGCTATGACCGGCCTCGCCTGTTTGACGAGCTGCTGGCGGGGCGCGACCCTTTGTCCAACATGCATGCTAACACCACCATCCCAGAGGTGCTGGGCTGCGCGAGGGCCTATGAGGTCACGGGGGAGGAGCGCTACCGCCGGATTGCCGAGGCCTACTGGCGGTGCGCCGTCATCGACCGTCCGGCCTACGCCACCGGCGGGCAGACCTGCGGCGAGGTATGGTCGCCCAGGGACGGCGTATCCACCCGCCTGGGGCGCAAAGCCCAGGAACACTGCACCGTGTACAACATGATGCGCCTGGCGGACTTCCTGTTCCGCTGGACGAAGGATGTGCGCTATGCCGATTACATTGAGCGGAACCTGTTTAATGGCATCATGGCCCAGGGCTATTACCGCCACCGCGGCACCAACGGCTATGTGCCGGAGCACCCCGAAACGGGGCTGATTGCCTACTTCCTGCCCATGTGCGGCGGCGATCACAAGGGCTGGGGAACGGAAACCACCGATTTTTACTGTTGCCACGGCACCCTGGTGCAGGCCAATGCCGCCCACAACCGCTACATCTATTATCAGGACGGACAGGACGTATACGTCTGCCTGTTCTTGGACAGCGACGTTCACCTGACCGTTGGCGGCAAGCAGGTGACCATCCGTCAGCGCATTGATCGGCAGACAGGCTCCTTCCACCTGGCCAGCGATTCGGCAGGGAAGCAGTCGATCGGGGCGGTGACCTCAAAGGTGCCGCACAACCCGGAGGAGCTGCGGGTTGTGTTTGAAGTTGATGCGCCGGAAGAAGTGGAAATGCGCCTGCACATCCGCATGCCCTACTGGGCCGGGGAGGGCGAAAGCCGCTTCGCCCTGCAGGAGCAGACGGTGTGGCACGGCAGAAGTCTCGTGACGGTGACCCTGCCTCAGCGCCTGTGGAGCGAGCCCCTGGCGGGGGATCCCAGCCGTGTGGCGTTCCTTTACGGGCCGGTGGTATTGGCAGGGCTGGTGGATGCGGAAACCACGCTGCATGTGCCGGCGGATCATCCGGAGCAGGCCCTTCGCCGTGCCAACGAACGGGAATGGGGCATGTGGATGAACGAATTCCTCACGGTGACGGAGGAAAGAGCAATCCGCTTCCTGCCGCTTTATGAGGTGGGGTACGAACCCTATGCCGTCTATTTCAGGGTGGCGGAAAAGTGAAATAAGCGCCCGGATGAGAC
>CAMDVP010000184.1 GCA_945877525.1 uncultured Clostridia bacterium
CACTTTGTCAGCTGCATTTCCTGCGAATAAGGAGGCGCTTATCATGGATATCGAACGGATTCTCTCTCAGGTACCCGATTACCAGACCTTTCTCACCGTGGACGAGATGGACGCCCACACCCTCGACATGCCCCGGCGCTATCCGGGAGTATGCTCTGTGTTCAAGGCCGGCGAAAGCCAGAAGGGTCACCCCATCTATGTGCTGAAAATCGGGCAGGGCAGCCGCAATGCCTTTATCATGGGCTGTCCCCACCCCAACGAGCCCATCGGCGCCATGATGCTGGAATTTCTCACCGACCTGCTCTGCCGGGACGAGGAGCTGCGCAGGGAGCTGGACTACACCTGGTATATCGTCAAAACTGCCGATCCCGACGGCGTGAAGCTGAACGAGGGCTGGTTCGACGGCCCCTTCACCCTGTACAACTATGCCCGGCATTTCTACCGCCCCGCCAGCAACCAGCAGGTGGAGTGGACCTTCCCCCTGGACTACAAGACTCTGCATTTCCACACGCCCCTGCCTGAAACCGCCGCAGTGATGAAGGTGCTGGAGGAGATCAAGCCTAGCTTCCTCTACTCGCTGCACAACAGCGCCTTCGGCGGCGCATACTGGTATATTTCCGACCGGGACGAAACCCTTGTCGCCAACCTGCCCCAGGCCGCGCAGCACCAGGACATTCCCCTCAGCCTGGGCGAGCCGGAAATGCCCTGCTGCAAGATTTATTCCAACGCGGTGTTCGAGTTCCCCGGTACGCCGCTGATCTATGACTACTACGAGCAGATGACCGGGCAGGATCCCGCGCCTCTGCTCAACAGCGGCGCTTCTTCCCTCGACTTTGCCACCCGGCAGGGCCCCTGCTTCGGTCTGGTGTGCGAGATGCCCTACTTCCTCAGCCCCAACGTGATGAACACCGCCGAGAGCGATGTGATCCGCCGGGACGCGGTGCTGAAGAGCTGCGAAATCATTGAGGACATGTACCGGCAGATGAAGCCCCTTACCGATGCGCTATGCCCGCTGCTGCCGCTCCGCGACCCCTACCGCCTGGCCCTGGAGGAGCGCATGAGCGCCTACGCCCCCAACCTGCTGGCCCAGAAGAACTTTGCCCTGCAAAGCCCCGACTTTGAGAAGCCCGCCACCTTCGCTCAGGTGTTTGACAACCTGCAGGCCATGCCCTTCTACCATCTGCTGGGCGTGGGCATGATTGCCTCGGGAGCGGAGCTGGCCATGGCGGCGCATTCGGAGAAAAAGGACGAGCTGACCCATGTGCTCAAGGAAGCCGAGCGCATGCTGCACGAAGGCTGCGAGCGCCTGGAAAGCACCGCGGTGTTCGAGCCGGTGGCCATCCGCCGCCTGGTGTCGGTGCAGCTGGAGAGCGGTTTACGCGCCGCCCTGCGGGTTCGCAACCGCCTGCAGGCATAACCCCCGGGAAGCAGCCGGTACGCCGGCTTTTCCATAGAAACCAGCCGGGGCAGGCGGCATAGCGCCGCGAAGCCCCGCAAGGGAGAAGGAGGATTTTCCATGAAACGCATTCTGTCCCTCGTATTGGCAGCCATGCTGCTGATGGGCCTGGCCACCGCCTCGGCGGAGGAAGCCCGCTGCGGCGGCACCCTCATCGCCTGGCTGGGCGGCGACCCCTCCAGCTACAACCCCGACATGGCCATGGATGACTACACCGCCATGGTGATGGAAAACGTGATGTCCCGGCTGCTGAAGTTTGACTACTGCGGCAACCTGCTGCCCGACCTGGCCACTTCCTGGGACGTGTCCAAGGACGGGCTGACCTACACCTTCCACCTGGTGGACACCAAGTGGCACGACGGCGCGGACTTCACCGCCGACGACGTGATTTGGACGCTTCAGAAGGTGCAGGCCGAGGGCATTATGGGCTATTCCCTGATGGGCGTAACCGCCATGGAAGCCCCCGATCCCCGCACCGTGGTGCTGACCCTGGGCGCTCCCGACGCGTCGCTTCTGTACAACCTGGCCTACTTCGGCACCTACATCCTGCCCAAGCACCTCTATGAGGGCCAGGACTGGCTGACCTGCGAGGCCGCTACCACCAGCCCTGTGGGCACCGGCCCCTACAAGTTTGTGGAGCATCAGCGCTCGGTAAGCATCACCCTGGAGGCGAATATGGATTACTTCGGCTCCGTGGCGCAGACCGACAGGCTGATCTACTCCATCATCCCCGACCCCAACACCGCCGTGCAGGCCTTCCTCAACGGCGAACTGGACTACCTGGGTGCTGCCGCCCCCGCCAGCGAGCTGGACAACCTGCGCGCCCAGGGCTATGTGGTCAACGAACAGCCCTATGCCTCCCGCTATTACATCGCCTTTAACCTTCGCGAGGGCCGCGCCACCGCCGACCTGAAGGTTCGTCAGGCCATTGCCTACGGCGCCGACCGCCAGGCTATTCTGGACAAGGCGCTGGCCGGCTGCGGCTCCATAGCCGAGGGCTTTGCCCCCATTGCCATCGCCTGGGCCTACAACGGTGAAGACGTCGTGCCCGACCGTGACGTGGACAAGGCCATCGCCCTGCTGGAGGAGGCCGGTCTGACCCGCGACGCCGACGGCTACTTCCTCACCCTGAACTTCCCCAACATGACCGAGTTTGGCGATGTGGCCTCTGTGTTCAAGGACAGCATGAAGGATATCGGCATCAACATCGTCATCAACAACATGGAGCCCGCTGCCTGGCAGAGCGCCATCCTTGCCCCCGATCCCGACTTTGACCTGACAGTGCTCAGCGGCTATCACGGCCCCGATGCCTCCGCCATGGCCATGCGCGTGGGCTCGACCGGCGCCATTCAGTTCATGGGTTACAATAACCCCGAGGTGGACAAGTACCTGGCCGAGGGCGTAGCCACCACCGATCAGGAGACCCGCGCCGCGGCCTACAAGGCCATGCAGAAGCTGCTCAGCCAGGATCTGCCCATCCTGCCCCTATGCGAGGCGGTCATCACCGAGGTCGCCCAGTCCTACCTTTCCGACCTGCCCCTGTCCACTCCCGGCCTGGGCAGCGTGGGCGATCTGTCCCACGCGAAGATCAGTCAGTAATCAGTTCACGCAAAGCAAAGGAGCTGTCCCTGCATCGGGACAGCTCCCTTTTATTTGAAAAAGGAGCCGTCCAAACAAGGACGGCCCCGGAATCGAAAAACCTGTGCCTTCACTGCGCAAGAGGCAGGGTCAGCACTCCGTAAAGGGTGTACTTCTTTCCATAGACGGCCAGCTCCACCGCCTCGCCGGAGAGCAGCGTGAGGGTCAACTCCTCCTTCTTCACCGAAAGCTGAATGACCCGGTCACGATAGATGAATTTGAAGGCATACCCATTCCAGCAGTCGGGCAGGAAGGGCGCGAAGGACAGCCCCTTCGCCGTGCGCATGCCCGCAAAGCCCTGGGCAATGGACAGCCAGCTGCCGGACATGCTGGTCACATGCAGGCCGTCCTCGGTGTCGTGGTTGATGTTGTCCAAATCCAGGCGGGAGGTGCGCTTGTACATTTCCACCGCCTTGTCGTGATAGCCCAGCTGCGCCGCCAGGATGCTGTGCACGCAGGGCGACAGGCTGCTTTCATGCACAGTAAGCGGCTCGTAGAAATCGAAATTGCGGCGGATGACCTCCATGTCGTAGAGGTGATTGAGGAAATACATGCCCTGCAGCACATCGGCCTGCTTGATGTAGCAGGAACGGAGAATGTGATCCCAGCTCCAGTGCTGGTTGATGGGGCGTTCCTCCTCGGGAATGGCGGAGGCAGGCTGCAGGTCCTTGTCCAGGAAGGTGTCGTGCTGCACAAAGATACCCAGCTTTTCATCCTCCGGATAATACATGCCGGCAATCACCCGGCGCATCTGCTCCATTTCCTCCGGGGTACAGCCCAACTCACGCACGCGCTTTTCGCCCACCCTGGACGCAGCCTCCAGGAAGTACTCCAGGCACCAGGCGGCCATGCGGTTGGTATACCAGTTGTTGTTGACGTTATTCTCGTATTCGTTGGGGCCGGTCACGCCATGAATCATGTACTTCCCGGCATGCTTGCTGTAATGCACCCGCCCCAGCCAGAACCGGGCGATCCCCAGCAGCACCTCGATGCCCTCATGCCGCAGATATTCCTCATCGCCGGTATAGGAGGTGTAGTTGAAGATGGCATAGGCCACGGCGGCGTTACGGTGGATTTCCTCAAAGGTGATTTCCCACTCGTTGTGGCACTCCACGCCGGTGAAGGTCACCATGGGATACAGCGCGCCGGGCAGGCCCTGCTGCCGCGCGTTGTGATACGCGCCCTCCAGCTGCTGCCAGCGGTACAAAAGCAGCTGCCGCGCCACCTTCTGCCCGGACACGGCCATGTACACCGGCAGGCAGTATGCCTCGGTGTCCCAGTAGGTGGCGCCGCCGTACTTTTCGCCGGTGAAGCCCTTGGGCCCGATGTTCAGCCGGGCGTCCTCGCCGGTATAGGTGCTCATGAGCTGGAACAGGTTGAAGCGGATGCCCTGCTGCGCGCCGTCGTCACCTTCGATCTGCACATCCGCCATGGCCCACCTGTCGGCCCAGGCGGCCTTCTGGCTACGCAGCGCCGCCTCCCAGCCCTCGCGCAGCGCGGCAACAGCCGCCTCCCGAGCCAGGTCGGTCAGATTCTCAGGGGCGTGGTCGCGGCTGGTGTACACCAGGGCGAATTTGTCAATGCCCGCCGTCTCCCCCGCCTTTACCTTTCCGGCATACAGGCTGGCGCAGTAGCCCGGCTTCGCCGCGTCGTCCACATGCTCCAGCTGCTGGGCGCGGTTGCTCATGGCCGCGGCCACCGTGAAGCGCGGCGTGCCGAAAGGATTATCCTTCGTGCGGGTCAGGATGCAGCCTTCGCCGTCCGCAGCCCTGCCCTCCAGCTGCTCCCAGAAGCTCTCGTCATAGTTCGCGTCCAGGTTGCGCACATCACCGTCAAGATAGGATATGATCTCAATTTCCGCGTCAAAGGAGGGGGTCAGCTGATAGCGCAGGGCCATCAGTTCCTTTTGAGCCATGGATACAAAGCGCCAGCATTCCACCTTCAGGCTGCCTCGGGCAGTCTCCACCATGGCCTCCCGGTGCAATACCCCTGTGCGCATGTCCACCTCGCGCTGGTAATCCCACACCGTCATGCGGTTCAGATCCAGCACCTCGCCGTTCACCTTCACATGCAGGCCGATGAGGTTCACAGCGTTGATGACCTTGCCGAAATACTGCGGATAGCCGTTTTTCCACCAGCCCACCCGCGTCCTGTCCGGAAACCACACGCCGCCCAGGTAGGTGCCCCGGTGGCTGTCGCCGGAGTAATCCTCCTCAAAGTTTCCCCGCATGCCCATGTAGCCGTTGCCCAGAGACATCAGGCTTTCCGCCAGACGCATGCGCTCGGGCTGCCAGGTTTTTTCAATCACCTTCCAGGGATGCACCGCAAAGCTCATATCCTCACCCTCCCGGCATATTGCAAACGTTACCAATCCATACAATAGGCCACTTACGGCCATTTGTCAAGGGCTTTGCGCAGATTTCCCGCGCTCCTCATGAGATATGCAGTCATGACGGAATGCTTCCTTCACTTTCCCTTTTGCTTTCCTGTGCCCATGCATGTGTGCCTGCGCAAAAATGATGAAGAAAGTCGGCAGTTGTCTCTATTTGTATTCAATGGTCTCTTTACAGCATATCAACGCCATTTATGAAGGAATACGGAAAAAAGTTGCAAAAAAGGCTTGACAAACCAGCCCGCCGCGGCTATACTCTCCCCATACAGCAAGGGTGCTGTGAGCGTAGTTCTCGCGGTACCCTTTTGTCATATGCGCGCACCCCGCGCAGGACGGCTGCAACCCCATTTGATCGATCGTGGAGGAGGAACCCGTATGGCTAAGATGCACGAGCTTTTCGGCAGCAACGTTTTCAACGACGCCGTCATGCAGGAGCGCCTGCCCAAGGATACCTACAAGGCCCTCAAGAAGACCATCGACGAAGGCCGCCGGCTTGACCCGGACGTGGCCGCGGTGGTAGCCCACGCCATGAAGGACTGGGCGGTGGAAAAGGGCGTCACCCATTATACTCACTGGTTCCAGCCCATGACCGGCATCACCGCCGAGAAGCACGACAGCTTCATCT
>CAMDVP010000185.1 GCA_945877525.1 uncultured Clostridia bacterium
AAACAGCCGCCTGGACAAGGTGCGCCATATGTTTCAGAAGGTAATGTAAAGATATCCTGCCACACGTTATGCCTATTCATAATGTTTGGTGTTATAGAGCGAGATTATGGTGGGGCGCTGCCTTTCATGGGCTGCAGCCCACGCTGGGTCATCCAATAGGGGCGCGCAGCATCCCTGTTGGCACACGACTTTGCATGAGGTCCGGCTTGCCGGACTAGCGAAAGCGATTGTTTGCAATCGCCGAGCGTAGCCAGCGAACGGCTCCGCCGTTTGATGGCCGGTATTGCAAAGTCTAGTGTGTTATACCTTCGTGCAAGGAACAGGCAGCGGACGGCTACCGGACGCGCTGCTGAAAACCATCCTGCTGTTTGACGGCAGGGTGGTTTTTGCAGCATGGGCGCATGCCCTGCCTGTTGCTTGGGCAAAGGTATACCCGTCCTCCCGGCTCCCAACGTTCATCTTCGGCTCTGTGACTTTATGAAGTTCATGAACATGGTCTGCAGACTTTTCTCCAGCGATTCCTTTTCATCCTCAGGATAGCCGGAAGCGACAACAACTTCCGTGATTGCTCCAACGATGTCATTGATTGTCATGCTGTGCAAATCGAAGGTGCCCTTTCGTGCCTCCAGGGTTTCTGCCATCTTCTCCATGATGGCGGAGGTTAGCTTCACGTTTTCTCTGGTTCTGGTTTCCGCGCCCTCGCGAAGGTAAGCCAGAATGCGCGACCAGGTCAATTCCATGGCGGCGGTATCCGGAAGCTGCGGAGGTACCATGTTGCTGCGGATGTCACGGATGACACGCGCTGCAACCGCTTTATCTGCCGGTGTTGTCTTTGCATGTTTTGTAACCGTGTTACCGGCAACCTGGAGCACCTTGTTCATCACCGCAAGGCTTCCGCGGTTCGTTTCGTCCGCATATTGCGCAATCTGCTCGGTGAGGATGGCGAAGTCCTCGTTGATGAGCAGCTTGTTCAGCACATCCATGTTCAGCGCTCCGGACAGCAGCTTCTTCGCGGTAGCCTCCGTCAGGCCCAGCTTGTCGATGTCAAAGTTGGTCTTGTAGGGGATGTTGGTTGCGCCCAGCAGAAAGTCCGTGGTGACGTTGAAGAACCGGGCGATGCCAAGCAGCACATCGCAGGGAATCTCTGAGGTTCCGTTGATGTATCGGCTCATCGTTGCCTCTGAAATGTGAATGGCTTTCGCCAACTTCGCATGACTCATTTTCTTCTCGGAAAGCAGGTCTTTGATACGTTCCCCAATGGTGCCCGGCAAATACTCGTTCACGCGCATCACCCCATTCAGCCCTTTTCAACTACCATTATACGAAACTATATTCTCATGCACAAGCGAACACGAAGCATTTTTCAACAACATCAACGGAGAGCATCGTCTTCCCTTTCATATTTGAAAGATTCATGCTGCCAGAAACCCCTGTCTTTCATCTTTGCACGAAAGACGGGGGTTCTCTTTATTCTGCGATAAAGTAGACCTGACGATATGCGGTGCCCCCGCTATCAGACAGCACCTTGACAACTTCGGCTGATGCCTTTGCCTGAAACACACCGCGAAGACCTCCCGGACACCGGAAAATACTTCACGAAGCACCTTGCCGCCGGGAACGAGCGCCCCACAGGGGACCGGGTGTGAGCCACAAAAGGTTTCTACCCAGGAAACAGGCAAAGGCCAGGCCAACCAACACCATGTCCAAGGAGGAAGTCCGCCCTTTTTCCACAGTAACAACCACTTTAGGAGGATATATGAAAACCACAACGCCTACTGAAAACCCTAACAACCCTGAAAACGTCGCTGCCGATATGCGTGCAGCACCCTCTGCCGGGCCTTTTCTTCCCTTTGTGCCGCTGAAGCCCAGCGCGGATTCCCTGCCATCCTTTCCGGTGGAATGCCTGCCACTGAAGCTGCGCGCCTATGTGGAGGCGGTGGCTGTCCACACCCAGACACCGGTGGATATGGCTGCCGGGGTTGCTCTCGGCGTGCTGGCTACATGCCTGCAGGGCACAGTCAGAGTTGAGGGCAACATCGGGCATTACGAGCAGACCAGCCTGTATGTGTTTCTGGTTGCTCCGCCGGGTTCCCGTAAATCGGCTGTGATTCACGCCATGACTGCCGCCATTGAGGATTATGAGCAGCAATATAACGAGCAGCATCAAGCGGCGATGCGCCGGAACAGGCAGGAACGTGAGTCCCTGCAGCGTGACATCAACCGGCTGACCAAGGTGCTGGAATCAAAATACGACAAGATGACCGAGCTGGAGCTGCAGCACGCCCAGGATAACCTCGCTGACCTGCCGGATATCAGACCGTTGCAAATCTTCACGGACGATTGCACCAGCGAATCCATGGTCAGGCTGCTAAAGGACAATGGCGGGCGCATGGCGCTCATCTCCGCCGAGGGCGGTGCCTTCGACAACATCGTTGGGCGTTACACCAAGAAACCCAATCTGGATGTCTGGCTGAAAGGCATCTGCGGGGACACCATTCGTGTGGATCGCATCAACCGTGAGCCTGACTACATCAGGCATCCAACCTTGTCTATGATCATCAGCGCACAGCCCAGCGTCCTGAGTGAAATCATGCAGAACAGCATGCTGGACGGCAGGGGCTTTCTGGCCCGGCTGCTGTATATCAACGTTTCTGGTTCTTCCATGCCCAGGTCGTTCCGGTCTGAGCCGATTCCGCCGACCGTACAGGATGATTACGATGATCTGATTTGCAGGCTGCTGGAAAGGTCGGAGGGTGATTCTGTTACGCTGCATCTCGCCACCGAGGCAGTTGGCAGGATGGACGAACTCTGCCATGATGTGGGAGTCTATCTTCGCAAGGAACACCGTGACATGCGGGAGTGGGGCAGCAAATACATTGGTCTGGTGCTGCGGATAGCCGGGCTGCTGCATGTAGCCGCCGACAAGGCGGGTGACATCGGGGAACCGATCATCGACAATGCCATTCAAATCGGCAGCTATGCCTTCCGCCATGCACTGTACGCCTATTCCGTGCTGGGCGCAGATGAAACCGTCGAGAAGGCCATGCATGTGGTCGCGAAGCTCCGCAAGCTCGGCGTAACGGAAATTTGCCGCTCCGACCTGTACCAGAAGTGCCGAGGACGTTTCTTCCGCGACGCGAAGGATATGGAACCCGTCCTGGAGCTGTTGGAGCGGCATGGCTACATCTGGGTAGATCTCCCGACCTATATCGGCATGGGCCGGCCGTCTGTCGGCACCGTCCATGTTAACCCTAGGGTACTGGAGGAAGAACAACCCCTCCGGTACTTTTCAGCGTAAATAGCATTGATAGAAGGCACTGTCCTTTTGTCGACAAAGGAGAGAATCATGAATACACCAAACTACGCCATCATGCGCTTCGCTAAGTACAAGGGCCCGGAGATCAGCCGCATCGAGGGGCACAACGAACGCACCAAGGAGACATACGCCAGCAATCCCGACATCGACCGCAGCCGCAGTCCGCTGAACTACAACCTGATTCATCCGCCACAGCACTATCGAGCTGAGGCGGAGAGGCAGATCAGGGAAGCCGGATGCCGCGTCAGGTCGGACAGCATTCGGCTGGTCGAGGTGCTTTTCACCGTCAGCACCGGCTACTTCGATGGCAAATCACAGGATGAAATCCGTGCCTACTACGCGCACTCGCTGGAATTTCTGAAGAAGTACCAGCATCCGGGAACCATCGTGTCCGCTGTTGTACATATGGATGAGGGCACGCCCCACATGCATGTGGTTTTTGTGCCCCTGACGGAGGACAAGCGGCTCAGTGCCAAGGATATCATCGGCAACCGGAAGAAGCTGGTTCAGTGGCAGGATCAGTACTACGAACACATGGCGGAGCGCTACCCTGACCTTTGCCGGGGCGAAACTGCCGCAAGGACAGGCCGCACACATATGAACGTACAGGAGTTCAAGGCTTTCACCAGGGACATCCGGAAAATGACAAAGCTGGCTGACAAGGTGGAAGCGCTGATAAATGGTGCGAATCTCCTGAACAGCAAAGGGCGACTGGAGCAGCTTGTTCCGCTGGTCAGAGATTTGCTGGTTCGCTTCGGCAAAATGAAAACGCAGCTGGCGCAGTATCAGGAAGCTTTCACGACCATCATTGCGGAGAACGAGCAGTTGAAGAAGGAAAACTGCATTCTGGAGGACGAGCGCAGGCAGCGCAATCGGCATGATATGGATAGCAGAACCGCCATCCATCAGATGGAGCAGAAGTGTCAGCGGTACGAGAAACAGCTGGCTGCTATTCCGCCGGAGGTTCTTGCGCAATATACCCGTCAGACCAGCAAGCAACACAAAATGGACAGGTGAGTCTTACCCTTTTGGAACGCTGAAGCCCGGACAAAACAAGGCGTATAGGCAACGACATACGGGCGGGTGGATGCCGTGTCCACCCGTCCGAAAATCTGCCCTCAATAGGGTCAGAAAGAAAGGAAATTCAGAATGAATCATATGAGAATCAACAAGATCAAACGGAAATACGTTACGGCCTATGACCGGCCTGCAGATAAGGAGTTCTATGACCCAGGCAATCAAAAAGACAAACATGATGCCCGAAACAGGGAAAGTCACCTCTTTTGACGAATACAAAAAGCTGACCGGGGATGAACAGCTTCAGCAGATCATACAGTCCGCTGTCGCCGGGGCCCTCGGTCAGGTGCACCTTGACAACCCCATACCGGATCCCCCGAACGCCGAAGAATCAACGATGACAACGATAGATCCGAAGATGAAGCGGTGCTGTATCCCGACCGAGTTCGGGAACATCTGGGTGCAGGGCAGAACCATTCCGCAGATGTGTCAGGCCTTCCATGAGAAGATGCGGATGCTGGAGGGCGTGTCCGACGGTCAGGCAGATGCCAATCCGGCAAGCCCGCTGTTTGAGGATTATGCCCAGGAATGGTGGGACACCTTCGAGGCCAAGCGACTGGGTGGAGGCACAAAAATCGACTACGAGATGAACCTGCATAAGCATGTAATCCCCTACTTCAAGGGAAAGCGATTGCAGGACATCACCACCAAGGATGTGCAGGGTTTCTACGATGAGCGGGCGGCGTATTCCAATTCCACCTGCCGGCACTGGCGGACGCTGCTGTACGGCATCTTCAATTCCGCCATTGAGGACGGTCTGCTGGAAAAGAACCCTGCCAAGAGCATTCGCCTGACCATGAGCAAGAAGAAAAAGGAGCGTCTGCCCATTTCCAGGGAAGAAGCTGCCGGAATTGAAGCAAATCTTCATCTTCTGGAAGGGAAGGACTTGCTGTTGCTGGCGATCCTGCTCTACACGGGTGTCAGGCGAGGCGAAATGCTGGGCCTGCGCTGGGAGGACATCGACTTTGAGCGCAAGCTGATCCATATCCGCAGGCAGATCACCTTCATCAACAACCGCCCGGTCGAAAAGGCAACCAAGTCCCAGGCGGGTCTCCGCGAAGTACCCATGCTGCCGGAGCTGGAGAAAATCCTGCTGGCGAACAGGCCGGCGGATGCAAGTCCAACCAACTACGTGGTGGATGGGGAGGAAGCCCTGAGCGAGCGTTCCTTCCGCAACACCTGGGCACGCATCTGCAAGAAAGTCCAAATCCCCAAAGGCGTAACGCCCCATGTGCTGCGCCACACCTTCCTGACCCAGCTGCAGGCCACAGGCCGCGTGGACATCAAGACCCTGCAGAGCATCGCCGGTCATTCCAAGATTACCATGACCATGAACACCTATGTCCACCGGGAGGTAGGCAACGTGGAGAAAGTCAGCCGGGATAATGCGGGGCTGTTCACCAGAACATGACTGCATAAAGTTGCAATCATATGCAGACGGACGGACACACGATTTTGCACGGATTTCACGGCTGGAAAATCCATGAAGTGCCGATGAAATAAGGCTTTCCGCTCCTGTGACGCAGTAGCATCCTTTGCAGGGAACTGACTGCATAAAAGAGAAAACCCATGGCTGATTGGGCAGCCACGGGTCGGAAAGCCTTGATTTGTAAGGGTTCTCAGCGCTTGCTGAACTGAGGCGCACGACGGGCAGCCTTCAGGCCGTACTTCTTGCGCTCCTTCATACGAGGATCGCGGGTCAGGAAAC
>CAMDVP010000186.1 GCA_945877525.1 uncultured Clostridia bacterium
GGGGGGTAAGGCAATTCCGTGCAGCGGCAGAAGCGACCCTCCTTTTTTCGGGCCGCTTCCGCCTTATTTGCCATTTTTCTCACAAAGCAGTATATCATATTCTCTCCATGCTTTGCAATGCATGAAAACGCTTCAATTCATCAAAATGCGCCAAAAATGGACATCTGGCAAAAGTTTGTCACGAATTTACAAAAAATGTGTATCGCATCCGTCGCTTTTCATGAAAGTGCTTTCTTGACTTTTCCAGCCCGCCGCAGCCGATGATAGGCCGTTGCTTTTGTCTGTATTATATGGTATAATCTAACAAGCACATCGGCGCATCAAAGCATCCTCCGCCGTCTGAAGGCCCGCTGTGACTATCCCGCCGTTGAAAGAACAGGAGAATACAACGTGACCATTGAAGAATGCTATCAGGAATTGGGCGGTAACTACGCAGAGGTTTGCACGCGCCTTCCCAGCCCCAGGCTGGTGCAGAGGTTTGCCAGCAAGTTTCTTGAGGATCCCAGCTACGCAACCCTCTGCGGGCAAATGGATGCGAACAACCGTGCCGAGGCCTTCCGCGCCGCTCATACCCTGAAGGGCGTGTGCGCCAACCTGAGCTTTACCCGCCTGTTTTCCTCCGCCGCCGCGCTGACCGAGGCGCTGCGCCCCGAGGGCGAGGGCATTCCCGCCCAGGCCCTTCCCCTGCTGGAGGATGTCCATCGGGATTACCGGATCACCGTGGATGCCATCCGCCGCTATCTTGCCGAAACCTGAACCCACTCATGCCAATGATGCTGCGCCGGACAGGAGCGTGAGTCATGAAGAAAAGCAGGCTTTTCATTGTAGGAATCGTGTTTTACAGCGTACTGGTCACGCTGTTTCTCGGACTGTATATCTACATGAACCTGCACGACAAGGTCTCCGTGCAGGCAACTCGGGCCGTGTACAGCAGCTATTCCGTGGAGCAGTATACCGAGGAAGAAATAAGCGATCCCGCAGCCCCCATCGGCGTGCGCTACGCATACCGCTGGACGCTGCCCGAGAACGGACTGACGGACGAAACCCTCGCCTTTTATATGATCCATCATTACGCCGATGTGTATATCGGTGACAGCCTGGTGTACAGCGTTGCTCCCAAGCAGACCAACCAGGTCGGCAAAACCATCGGCTGCATGTGGGTCACGGTGGATCTGCACCACGAGGACCGGGGCAAGGAAGTTCGGGTGGTGCTCACCCCCGTATACGACAGCGTCCGCGGCCGCGTGCCTGATTTTCAGGTCGGCTCGCTCTATCATATCTATATGACGCAGCTGGAAAGAGATCTGTCCCAGTTCTTCCTGTCCGGGGTTTGCTGCGTAATGGGGCTGCTGATTTCCCTGATGCAGGCCATCCTGATTCTGCGAAAAAAGGCGCAGAACTGGTCTGTTTTCTTCATTGGAAATTTTACCTTCTTCCTTGGCGCCAGCCGCCTGACGGATACGGGCTTTTCCTCCATCCTGTTCGACCAGCACGTGCTGCTGATTTACTATATCTCCGTCGGCGCAATCTATCTGGCCTGCATTTCTGCCGCACTGTTCTTCTATCAGCACCTTGGCAAGCCCCGGTCGAAGCTGATGCTGTGGGTAGCCATTCTGGCCTGCCTCGCGGCGCTTGCCGCCTTTATGCTGCAGGCGCTGGGCATTGCCGACTTCAAGGAAACCCTTCCCCTGGCCCACAGCATGATTGTGCTGGTAATTGCCGCCCTGTTTGTCACCATGTTCATCAAGCGCCGCAGGAACAGGCGCGAGCAGCGCAGCCGCGACTGGCTGATGCTTTCCCTCCTGTCAGCGGGCGTCATGACCGATCTGCTTCTTTTCTACATTCTGAACGCGTCGGATCATCTGATCTTCTCCATTCTGGCCATTCTTCTGTACTCGGTGCTGCTGTTCATCAACAACCTGCTGGACGCCAACAAGCGCGCCTATACCGACGCCTCCACAGGCCTTTTCAACCGCACCCGCTGGGAAAGCCTGATCAACAACCCCGGCTTTTCCGAGAAGAACGTGGGCATCATCATGTTTGACCTGAACCGCCTCAAGCACATCAACGACACCATGGGTCACGACGCCGGCGACCGGATGATCTTCACCTTTGCCAACGTGCTGCGCAATGCCGTGCCCCTGAGCGATACCATCTGCCGCTGGGGCGGGGATGAGTTTATCGTGGTCAGCATGGACGCCACCCCCGGGCTGATGCGGCAATACCTGTGGCGAATCCACGCCGCCGTGGAGGCCTACAACGAATCGGGCCAGCAGCCCGAGCTGCACTTTGCCGCCGGCTATGCCCTGGCCTCGGAATTCCCGGGTCTGTCACCGTCCGAGCTTCTGCGCAAGGCAGACGAGCGCATGTATCTTGACAAGCATCAGTGGTACAAGGATCGCAATCTGCCGCATACCTGAGAAATGTTCAGCCCCCCGCCACCGGCAGGGGGCTTTTGATATACAAGAAAAAGCGGCCGAAGCCGCTTCTTCAAAGGGTTGATCAGAATTCAGGCATACATGCCGTTTTTCGCCATATAGGCGTAGATCATCTCGCCGTGCTGCTGCTCCTCGGCCTGCAGGTGGTTCAGCGCCTGCCGCGCCTTGGGAGAGGCAAACTCGAAGATGCTCACGTCATACACGCTGCTCACATGCTTTTCCGTACCCAGGGCATCCTGGCACAGGTAGGCGTCCGCCTGCTTTTCCGGGGTAGGCTGGGCCTTGTAGGCAGGCTGCTGATTCATCTGTCCTGCGGAGGCGCTTTGCTGCGCCGCTGCGGGCATCTGCGGAATCTGGCCGTTCAGCATGGCCGTCACGGTCTGTTCGTGCTGCTGCTCTGCCTGCTGAATCTGCGTGAACAGCTGCTTTAGCTGCGGATCGGCCGCCTGGGCCGCGTATTTGCCGTACTTCTCCACACAGAGCTTTTCCTGCGATTTCAAATCCTCCAGGAGCGACGCTTCCTTCTGCGTCCACATCATAGCGATCACCTCGCAGAAGAGCATGCCCCACATGGCGGCGGATTATTCCTCGTACACCGCCCTGGACCCGCCGATATAGGGAAGACGGCTGTAAGCCATCACCAGGTTGGCATGGCCCACCCGGCTGCGCCCGATGCGCAGGGGCACCGCCACCGGGCGGATGTGCATGCCCACCAGGGTATCGCCCACGTCGATGGCCGCGTCGGCCTGCACGCTCATGGCCAGGGCCGGCTGCTCCAGCAGCTTCCAGGCCGCAGCCGGCACGCTGCCCCCCGCCTTGGGCTGGGGAACGGCC
Organism: uncultured Clostridia bacterium; assembly: GCA_945877525.1. GTDB lineage: Bacteria > Bacillota > Clostridia > Christensenellales > Aristaeellaceae > UBA11524. Next base: position 3,273 of record CAMDVP010000186.1, read on the forward strand.
CGCACCTGCGTGAAGCCGTGCTCCCGCAGCACCCGTTTCTCCATCACAATGGCGCGGTTAAGATGCTCGCAGCACTGGAAGGCTGCGTCCATGCCGCGGCCGCGGCAGCTGTCCAGCATGGCCCGGGCAATGATCTCTCCCAGCTCGGGTACGCTGCCCTTGCCAATGCGCGCGCCTGCCACCTCACTGGTGGAGCAGCCCAGCACAATCAGCCCGCCCCGCTCCATCTGTCCTGCCTCTATAAGAGCCGCTACCGCTTCGTCCAGCGCAGCGGCAATTTCCTCCCGCAGGGCCGTGATTTTCTCGCTTGTCATAGGCTTTCCTCCTTTGTTTTGTCACCCTGGGCAATGGTTCGGGGCTTCTCTATCAGCATCTCCCATGCGTTTGCCGCGCCGATGGACACAAACTGCCCCAGCAGATGCAGGCACATTTTGCGCACCTCCGGATCCATGGCCCGGGTCGCGCCAAGCATGGCCCCGGCGCTTTTCAGCTTTTCCTCGCCCATGGCCGCGAGGGTGGGCGCGCCGGTGGATTCCAGCACGGAAAACACTGCGTCCATGAACGCCCTCCGCTGCTGAGGCGTGCAGGCCTTCAGCCACTGGTGCAGCGTTTCGTCCATCAAGCGGCTGGAACGGTCTACGTCGGGCAGCTCCATAAAGCGCGGGCCTTCCACCTGCCAGGTGAACGCGTCGTGCTGCATAAGCCCCAGCGCCGTGGATCGTACCACGGTGTATTCCTGGTGATGGTGCATCAGCAGCCCTACCACAGACGATTGCGGCACCACCGACCACAGCGCCGGGCAGATGCGCTCATACCCCGCAGAAGTGATGGTTTCCTCGTCCAGCCCCGGCCCATCAAAGCTATACACTGCGCGGATGCGCTTCTGGATGTCCGGCGACACCCGGGCCGCCGCGTAGGCTGCCAGATTGCCGCCCTTGCTGTGGCCGCCCACCAGCAGCGGCCCCGGGCTTCGCCTGCCCGCCGCCTCCAGATAGGCCAGCGCCGCCTCCTGGGCCGGCACGGGGCTTTCGTAGGACATGGCGAAATCCTCCCGCCAGCCCACAAGAGAATTATCTGTTCCGCGGAAGGCAATATACGTCTGCCCGTCGGAAAGCTCCGCTGTCAGGGCGGAGAACTGCATTTCCCTCGCCGGATCGATTTTATCCTCATAATGATGAATCCGCATGCCGCCAAAGCGCTCGGTATCCGCCATGGCGTAGAGCAGTTCGCACCACTCCCTGCCGCTGGTATTCAGCTTGCGCTCCCGCAAATCCAGCATCGGCGCCAGCTCCCGCAGGGTGATTCCATCCTCTCCCCTGGCATGTCCGCCCAGATCGTTATAGGAAAAGCTGGCCAGAATCAGGCCGTCCACCTGGTTCCACGGCGACGCGTTCAGGGACAGGTCGCCCCGCCAGGTCAGGTAATCCATCATGTTCGGCACAGTGCTTCACCTCCCACGGCCGTTTTGGTTCGATGCCTGCCCGCGGGATTCCTGCATGGGCCGGAAAAACCTGTTTCGTACAGCCATCCGGCAGCGCAGGTCAGGGAAAATCAGCGGAATATGCCATGCAGCACATCGCCCTCGCACACCACGGTTTGCCTGCCGCCCTGCACCAGAGAAAGGATTTCCAGCACGGGGTCGCTGACCAGGAGCCTGTTTCCGCGGCTGTCCATATGACGGATCAGCCCGAAATCCCCCTGCACCGCCTCCACGCCGCCCGAGCGTCCCAGGCGACAGAGGCGCTCGCTGGCCGCAGCCCAGAGGGTGCCCTGGCTGTCCACATGCACCGCGCCGGGCAGTCCGGGCCACAGCGCCAGGGCGCGGTACTGTCCGCCTCCGGGAAACACGCGGCATAGCAGACAGCGAAGCCCATCGTCTTCAAAGGCGCACAGCGCATACAGCGCGCCACCGCCCCATGCCACACGCTGCGCATTACCCGGAAGGGGTAGACTGCCTGCGTCGGTCAGGGAGGGCAGGCGGATGAAATGCACCCTGCCGTCCGCGCCGCCGGCCACGGCCACGGTGTTTCCGCCCGGGAGAAGGCACATATCCTGGGGATAGATGCCCGCAGGGGTAGTCAGGAGCATTTCACCTCCCGGGCCGATGAGGGTCAGGCAGTCGGTGTCGCCGGAAAGGGTGAGCAGGCAGTCGTGCCACCACAGCGCCGCCTCGATACCGCTCTCCACCGCCACCATGCGTCCGCCCATCCACAGGGCGTGGTTGGTATTGTCCACACAGGCCAGGCGCGGGCCGGACACAGCCAGCAGCTCGGGGCATGCCAGCGGGCAGGGCACGCGCTCCCAGCCCTCTCTGTATGCCGCAAGCCTGCCTCCGCCGCACAGCAGCATGGGCGCCACCTCCCTTCGATACCATCAGGCTATGCCTTTTCACCCGATTGCGTGTGACAGGCAGGAAAACGCGCTTGCACGGCGAATACTACGGGTTAGCCTCCTGATAGGCATGAAAGGATGATGTACCAATGTTTACCTATAAGACCTGCGGTACCTGCTCTACCCAGATCGACCTGGAAATCCGCGACGGCGTGATCACCTATTGCAAGTTTACCCGCGGCTGCACCGGCAACACCCAGGGCCTCGCCCGCATGGTGATCGGCCAGAAGGCCGAGGATGTGGCCGCCCGCCTTGAGGGCATCCAGTGCCGCGGCAACACCTCCTGCCCTGACCAGCTCTCCAAGGCCATCCGCGCATACCACGACTGATACAACCCGCCAAGGGCTCTGCCCTTGGAACCCGCCAAAGGGGCGCTGCCCCTTTGGAAACCCCGCGAAGGGCCTTCGGCCCTCTCGA
>CAMDVP010000187.1 GCA_945877525.1 uncultured Clostridia bacterium
GGAACACGCCCGCGCAAATCACCAGCGCCAGCGCGCAGCACACGGCGGGCACCCAAACCCGGGCGCGGGCATGGCGGGGCGCAGGAGCAGGATTCGCGGCGGCCTTTTCAATGCGAAGCTTCAGGTGTTGCCCGGCGGTCAGGCCGCCCATGGTCTGATTGGCAATTTCAGGGAGCTGATCAAGACGCTTCACCGGGCATCGCCTCCTTTCAGAATGGATTCAAGCTTTTTGCGCCCGCGGCTAAGCCGTGAGGAAATGGTTCCCTCGGGCAGCTCCATCATCTCGGCAATCTCAGAGATGCCGTAGCCCTGGTAATAGTGCAGCAGAATGACCTCCTTAAAGGCGGCAGGCAGCTGGTTGATGGCCTGCATGATCTCCTGCCTGTCGGCCAAGGAGTCGATCTCGTCTGGGGCGGGCACCAGTTCAAAGGCGGGGCTTCCCAATACCACCCGCTTAAGCCACGCACCGCGCCACAGGTCGCGGCATCGGTTCAGCGCAACCTTGAGCAGCCACGCCTTTTCACGGCCCTCCTGCAGCTGGGGCGAGGTGGTAATCAGCCGGACGAACACATCCTGGCACACATCCTCGGCCTTCTGCCGGTCGCCCAGGTAAAAATAGCATACCCGCAGCACATCCGTGGCATACCGCTCGTAGAGCTCTTCAAAGTATGCCATGCCGCCGCCTTCCGCAGCCTGCACGTTCCCGGCCTCCTCAGCCAGGCCGGATCGGATGAATAAGGCCTGGATACGGCGCAATGCCGAAATGGTTTGTACACCCATACTAACGAATGATCCTCCTGGTTTTATTCCGCCAAAATTGTAACGTTTTGAAGAAAAATAAGGAAGAAAATGTTACATCGCAGAGGGCGGGACGGTCTGCGTGTCCACATAGTAGGTGAGCATATAGTCGATGGAATCCACAAGCGCCTTCAGGCAGGCCTGGATAATGTTGCTGGACACGCCTACGGTGCTCCAGATATGCTCGCCGTCGGTAGACTCAATGGATACCCGAACGGTGGAGGCGGTGCCGCCGCTGTCCAGCACGCGCACCTTGAAATCCTTCAGGCGCATACGGTGGATGGCGGGATAGAAGTCCGCCAGGGTTTTGCGCAGGGCCAGGTCGAGGGCGTTGACAGGGCCGTCTCCCTCGGCGGCGTTAATGCCCTCCCGTCCGCCCACGGACACCTTGATATAGGCCTGGGCGCTTTTTTCCACATTGAGGGCATTGAGCGGGCTGTTGCACAGGACATGGAAGTCGTCCACCCGGAAAAAGCATGGCCGGCGGCCCAGGGTGTCGAGGGCCATCAGGGCAAAGCTGCCGTCGGCGTTCTCGTAGGTGTAGCCCCGGGCCTCCTTTTCCTTCAGGCGGGCGATGACCCGGGCCATGTCGGGGCTGTCGCGGTTCACATCGGGGAGGATGCGGCTGAGCCTGGCGTAGACCCCCGCCCGGCCTGCCTGGTCGCTGACCAGAAAGCGCCGCTGATTGCCCACGCTCTCCGGCGGCACCTGCTCAAAGGTGGCGGGATTCTTGATGACCCCGTCGATGTGCATGCCGCCCTTGTGGGCGAAGGCCGCGTTGCCCACAAAGGGGGCGCGGTCGCTGGGGGAGAGGTTCATCACCTCGGTAATCAGGCGGGCGGTGTGGGTCAGCATGGGCAGGCGGCCCGACGGCAGGCAGGGCTGATGCAGCTTCATTTCCAGCACGGGAATGAGGGTGCAGAGATCCGCATTGCCGCAGCGCTCGCCAATGCCGCCCATGGTACCCTGAATCATCACGGCCCCAGCCTTCACCGCGGCCAGGGAGCAGGCCACGGCCAGCCCGCAGTCGTTGTGGCAGTGGATGCCGATGGGCAGCCCGGCCCTGGGCAGCACCTCGCGGACGATCTGCTCCACCTCATCGGGCAGGGCGCCGCCGTTGGTGTCGCACAGCGTCAGGCAGGAGGCGCCGCCCTCCCGCGCTGCCTGGAGGGTGGCCAGGGCGTAGGCAGGATCGGCCTTGTAGCCGTCGAAAAAATGCTCCGCGTCAAACCACACCCGCAGTCCGCTGTCTGTGAGGGCGGCAACGCTGTCGCGAATGATGCGCAGGTTTTCCTCCGGCGTGCAGCGAAGCACATCCCGCACATGGAGCAGCGAGCTTTTGCCGAACAGGCTGACCGTGTCCGCACCGCAGCGGCGCAGGGCCTCCAGCCCGGGATCGTCCTTTGCGACGGCGCCGGGGCGAATGGTGGCCCCAAAGGCAGTCAGGCGGGCGTGACGGAGCAGCCGCTTTTCCCGCATCATGGAAAAGAAAGCGGCGTCCTTGGGATTGGCAGCCGGATTGCCGCCCTCGATGCAGGAAATCCCAAGCTCGTCCAGGGCCAGGGCAATGCGGCGCTTATCCTCCAGGGAAAAGGTCACGCCCTCTGCCTGCGCGCCGTCCCGCAGGGTGGTGTCCAGCAACTCAATCATGCGCATGCCTCCGCGTCCGTTTCTTCCGCTTATTATAGCATGCCCTGCCCCGCCCGGTAAAGAGGGACAGGCAGCGGATTCGACAAAAAAAGCGGCGGGAAGAGGAAGCATATCAAAAAAAGCCCATGGAGCAGGCACTCCATGGGCCGGTGCGGGCAGGAATTATTCCACCGTGACCGACTTGGCCAGGTTGCGGGGCTTATCCACATCGCAGCCGCGGGACACGGCCATGTAGTAAGCCAGCAGCTGTACGGGAATGACCGCCAGCAGGGGAGCAAGCTCCTCGGGAATGTCGGGGATCACCCACAGTTCGTCCGCATCGACGGCGGCGCGTTCGCGCAGCGCTTCGGTGCACACGGTCAGCACCCTTGCGCCGCGGGACTTGACTTCGCGGATGTTGGACAGCGTCTTGTCCGCCAGACGGGGCTGGGTCAGCAGTGCGCACACCAGCGTTCCCTGCTCGATCAGGGCGATGGTGCCATGCTTCAATTCGCCCGCGGCATAGGCCTCGGACATGATGTAGCTGACCTCCTTCAGCTTCAGGCTGGCTTCCATGGACAGGGCGTAATCCAGCCCGCGGCCGATGTAGAACACATGCTTGCGGTCATAGTGGCGGCTGGCAAAGCGGGCCACATCCGCCTCGCAGGCAAGAAGCGCCTCCGCCTTTTCGGGCAGGGCCGCCAGGGCGGCAAGCAGCTCGCCGGCCTTTTCCCTGGGCAGCGCGCCGCGCTTGAGGCCCAGGTCGATGGCCAGCAGCACCATCATTTCCACCTGGGTGATATAGGCCTTGGTGCTGGCCACGGCAATCTCCGGGCCAGCGTAGGTGTACATGACGTTCTTTCCGGCCTCGCGGGCGATGGACGACCCTACCACATTGGTCAGGGCCATCACCTTTGCGCCCAGACGGGCGGCCTCGCGCATGGCGGCCAGGGTATCGGCGGTTTCGCCGCTCTGGCTCACGGCCAGGAACAGGTCGCCCTTGCCCATGATGGGGTCGCGGTAGCGGAACTCGCTGGCCACATCCACCACCACCGGCAGCCGGGCCAGACGCTCAATGACATACTTGCCGATCATGCCCGCATGATAGGCCGTGCCGCAGGCCACAATGGTCAGGGCGGACAATTCCCGCGCCTCCTGCTCGGTGAAGGGGAAGGCTTCCTCACGCAGCTTCATGGCCACCGGATCCACATGGGCGGAGAAGGTCTTCTGAAGCGCGGCGGGTTCCTCGTGGATTTCCTTGAGCATGAAGTGGGCATAGCCGCCCTTTTCGGCAGCCTCCACGTCCCAGTCCACATGGATGGGGTGCAAATCGCGGGCATGACCATAGGCGTCGTAGACCGTGGCGCTTTCCGCGGTCAGCACGGCGATCTCCTTGTCGTCAAGCAGCTCCACCTCACGGGTGTGGGCGATGAGGGCGGGAATGTCGCTGGCCACATACTGCGCGCCGTCGGACAGGCCCACCACCAGCGGGCTGTCCTTGCGGGTGCAGTAGAGCACGCCGGGTTCACGGGCGCTGATGACGCACAGGGCGTAGCTGCCTTCCAGCATGGCCATGGCGCGGCGCAGGGTGGAAAGCATGCTGCCGTCCCACAGCTGGTTGAGCAGATGCGCCACCACCTCGGTGTCCGTCTGGGACACAAAGACGCAGCCCTGCTGAATCAGGGAGGCGCGCAGGCTTTCGTGATTCTCGATGATGCCGTTGTGAACGATGGCAATGTCGCCCTTCATGTCGGTGTGCGGGTGGGCGTTCAGGTCGCTGGGCTCGCCGTGGGTGGCCCAGCGGGTGTGGCCGATGCCGATGCAGCCCGCAAGCGGCGCGCCGGTCAGGCGCTCCTCCAGATTGGCCAGGCGGCCCTTGGCCTTCATCAGGCTGATGCGCCCGCCGTCCATTACCGCGATGCCGGCGCTGTCATACCCGCGGTATTCCAGGCGGGAGAGCCCCTCCAGCAGGATGGGCTGCGCCTGCTCATGGCCGATATATCCTACGATACCACACATGGTGAAATCCTCCTTTGGATAAAACGTATCATAACGTATTATACACATTCAACGAAAAAATGCAACCCCGCAGCAGGATTTGTTCATTTCAGAAGGCTCATCGGGTCGATGGCCTGGCCGTCTTTTGTAACGCGCAGGTGCAGATGCACGCCAAGGTCGGTTTCGTCCACCACACCGTTGCCGGCAAAGCCCAGCACCTGCCCTGCTTCCACGGGATCGCCTGACCGCAGACCGGCGAGCAGCGTCATACCCGCGTACTGCGCGCAAAGCCCCTGACCATGGTCGATGGCGACATACGCGCCCAGCAGCCCCCGGCTGTCGGCTTCCAGGACCACGCCGTCGGCCATGGAACGAATCTGTTCGCCCACCTCGCATTGAAGATCCACCGCATCATGGAGCCGCCAAAGCCGCGTCACAGCGGAGCGCTTCAGCCGCGCGGCGTCAAAGCCGCTGAGCACCACGAGACTGTCCGTCGGACGCTGCCACGGGGCGAAGGTGGGCGCGGGCGTAGGCGTGGCGGCGGACTGCAGGGATTGCTGCTGTACCTGCGACGCCGGGGCGGCTTCGTACACGGGGGGTGTGGGCGCAGTGGGAAGCTGTTCGTCGGAGCGCGTCCACACCGCCGTGGCGGCAATTACCCCCACACAGGCCGCCACAATGATCAGAAAGCCCTGTTTCTCCACAAATTGCGTGTAGCGGGCCGCAAATCTTTTCCACCAGGCAAGGAAGGAAGCCATGCCATCACCCCCGGGGGGATAGGGTGGCCGGAAAAGGGGAAAATCATGCGGTCACAGACGTGACAGGACGGCTCCTGGGTAGTAGTGGGTCAGGATGTCCGCGTATTTTGTTCCCTGCGCCGCCATGGCCTGGGCCCCGGCCTGGCTCATGCCCACGCCGTGACCAAAGCCCCGGGTGGTAAACACGATGGAATCGTCATCCGCATCCCAGGTAATGAAGGTGCTGCGCAGTCCCAGCGCCTGCCGGAATGCTCGTCCGGTAACCGTCTGCGTCCCTACCAGCAGCGTGTCCACCCGGCCGGAGGCAGTGGTGGATTGCAGCCGCAGCTGCCCGGACAGGCCTTCCGCTGTCACGCCGCAGCCGGGAAACGCGCGCAGGAGCCGCTCCGCCGCCTCCGCCAGGGTGAAGCAGGTCGTGGCGGTATAGCCGTCATAGTCTTCCTCGCCGGGGCTGTCCACGCTGACAAGGTAGGGCACAGCCTGGGCAAACACGGCGACGGCGTCCTCAGTTCTGCCGCCGGAGCAGGCGTGATACAGTACCTCGATGGGCAGCCCGTCGTAGGTCAGGATTTCTCCGGCGGTAGCCTGGACGGCGGACAGAACGCGCGCTTCCAGCACAGAGGATTCGCTGCCCCAGGCGGCGGCGCGGGCAGAGAAATCACGGTATCCCTGGCAACAGGCTGCGCTGTCGCACAAATCGCAATCCCTGTGGGCAGCGCAGCCGTTGCCCCCAAGGGCGCGGCAGGCGTATACAGCACGGGTGCGCGCGGCCACAGCCTGACACTTGAGAGCCTCCGCACCGTAGCGCG
>CAMDVP010000188.1 GCA_945877525.1 uncultured Clostridia bacterium
TCGCGGGTGAAGATCTTCACATCCACCACGATGCCGCCCTCGCCGTGGGGCACGCGCAGGGAGGTGTCGCGCACCTCGCGGGCCTTCTCGCCGAAGATAGCGCGCAGCAGGCGCTCCTCAGCGGTCAGCTCGGTCTCGCCCTTGGGGGTCACCTTGCCCACCAGAATGTCGCCCGCACGAACCTCGGCGCCGATGCGGATAATGCCGCCCTCGTCCAGGTCCTTGATGGCGTCGTCGGAAATGTTGGGGATGTCGCGGGTGATCTCCTCCGGGCCCAGCTTTGTTTCGCGGGCTTCGGACTCGAATTCCTCAATATGAATGGAGGTGTAGATATCCTCCTTGACCAGCTTCTCGGACAGCAGCACGGCGTCCTCGTAGTTGTAGCCTTCCCAGGTCATGAAGCCGATGAGGGCGTTGCGGCCCAGGCCGATCTCGCCCAGCTCGGTGGAGGGACCGTCGGCCAGCAGGTCGCCCTTGTCGATCTTCTGGCCCGCGCGCACCACGGGACGCTGGTTAATACAGGTGCCCTGGTTGGATCGGGCAAACTTGGTCAGGTGATAACGGTGGCGCTCGCCATGCTCGTCCTTGATGATGATTTCGTCGCCACTGACCTTGTCCACCACGCCGCTTTCCTTGGCGAGAATCACCACGCCGGAATCGTGGGCAGCCTTGTATTCCATGCCGGTGCCGACCAGGGGCGCCTCGGGCACCAGCAGCGGCACAGCCTGGCGCTGCATGTTGGAGCCCATCAAGGCGCGGGTGGCATCGTCGTTTTCCAGGAAGGGAACCATTGCCGTAGCCACGGATACCACCTGGCGGGGAGACACGTCGATGTAGTCAACCTGGCTGACGGGTACCTCGATGATGTCGGCCTTGTCACGCACCATGATGCGGTCGTTGACGAAGGAGCCATCTTCATTGAGGGGCTCGTTGGCGGTGGCAACCTTGTAGAAGTCCTCCTCGTCGGCGGTCATGTAGATGATGTCATCGGTCACGCGTCCGGCGGCCTTGTCCACCCGGCGATAGGGGGCCTCGATGAAACCGTATTCGTTGATGCGCGCATAGGTGGCCAGAGAGCCGATCAGACCGATGTTGGGGCCTTCAGGGGTCTCAATGGGGCAGATGCGGGCATAGTGGCTGTAATGCACGTCGCGAACCTCGAAGGAGGCGCGGTCGCGGTTCAGGCCGCCGGGGCCCAGGGCGGACAGGCGGCGCTTGTGGGTCAGCTCAGCAAGCGGGTTGGGCTGGTCCATGAACTGGGACAGCTGGGAGGAGCCGAAGAACTCCTTGATAGCCGCGCTTACCGGGCGGATGTTGATCAGGTCGCCGGGCTTGACGTCCACGGAGTCCTGAATACTCATGCGCTCGCGCACCACGCGCTCCAGGCGGGTCAGGCCAATGCGGATCTGGTTTTGCAAAAGCTCGCCCACAGAGCGCAGACGGCGGTTGCCCAGATGGTCGATGTCATCGGTGAAGCCGATGCCGTAGGGCAGGCCCAGCAGGTAGCTGACCGAGGCGACGATGTCGTCGGGCAGGATGTGTTTGGGCACCAGGGAGGACACATTCTCGCGGATGGCGTCCTTGAGCTGGTCGGGGTCAACCGACTCTATCAGCGCCTTCAGGGTGGGCAGGTGAACCATCTCGAGGATGCCGGCTTCCTTGGGATCGAAGGGCAGATAACCTGCCGCGTCCACAAAGTTGTTGCCGATCACCTTGCGCAGGTCGCCTTCCACATCCACCCACACGGCGTTCACGCCGGCGTTTTGGATGGCGCGGGCAGTGGCCAGTTCGAAGGTGTCGCCCTTGCGGGCCATGACCTCGCCGGTCTGCGGATTGACCACGTCCTCGGCGGCTACATGGCCGTTGATTCGGGTGGCCAGGGACAGCTTCTTGTTAAACTTGTAGCGGCCCACGCGCATCAGGTCGTAGCGCTTGGGGTCGAAGAACAGGGAGTTGAACATGTTGGTGGCGCTTTCGGCGCTGGCGGGCTCGCCGGGCTTCTGGCGCTTGTAGATTTCGATCAGGCCCTCTTCACGGGACTTGGCGTTGTCGCCCTTCTGGATGGTGGACTTCAGCCGCTCGTCGTCGCCCATCAGGTCGAGGATCTCGGCATCGGTGCCGTAGCCCAGAGCGCGCAGGATGACGGTGATGGGCAGCTTGCGGGCGCGGTCAATACGCACCCAGAGCACATCGTTGGAGTCGGTCTCATATTCCAGCCATGCGCCGCGGTTGGGGATGATCTGGGAGGAATAGAGCGGCTTGCCGGCCTTGTCCAGCTGGCAGTCGAAATACACGCCGGGGGAGCGCACCAGCTGGGACACGATGACGCGCTCTGCGCCGTTGATGATGAAGGTGCCGTGGTCGGTCATGAGGGGGAAGTCGCCCATGAAAACGTCGGATTCCTTGATTTCGCCGGTTTCCCGGTTTTTCAGGCGCACAAAAACCTTCAGCGGCGCCGCGTAGGTCATATCACGCTCACGGCAGCGCTCCACGGTATTTTTCGGCTCGTCAAGGGAGTAGTCCACAAACTCAAGCACCAGATTGCCGTTATAGTCGGTAATCGGCGATACGTCGGCCAATACTTCACGAAGGTCGGTTTCTAAAAACCGCCGGTACGAGTTCTTCTGCACCTCAATCAGGTCGGGCATGTCAAGAACCTCGTCGATGCGCGAGAAGCTCATGCGCTTGCGAAGCTTGCCCATCTCAACCTCGTGTACCATAGAAAACCATCACCCCTTACATCGTCCCACCAGCATCGGGAAAAACACGATTGAAAATTCCTGCTTGCATCTTGCGGCAAACCGTTGTACAATGCAAGACGCGAGGAATTGACAACAGCATGTAAAGATACTGATGCAATTCTAAATTCTATCATCTGTCAAGGGAAATGTCAATGGTTTTCCACGGTTTTTTCACGATATTTATTTTCGCTAACGGAGGACGCGCATGGGAAAGAAGCTGATTCTGCTGCTGGCGGCGCTGCTGGCCATGTGCATGGGGGCCGCGGCGGAGGACGCGCCGGTGCTGGTGGACAGGATCAACCATCCGGAGGCAGCATTCTCCTTCGATCCAGAGACGGAGCTGCTGGAAATTGTGTTTCCACAGGAGTTGAATGTGGATAGCGCGGTGATCCGTTGCGGCGGGCAGGTCATGCTGATTGACTGCGCCTCCCGGGCCATGGCGCAGCGAATGGTAAACCTGCTGGAGCAGCTGGGGGTGACGGAGGTGGACTTTGTGGCCATCAGCCATCCCCACTACGACCATATTGACGGTCTGGAGCAGATTGCCCAGGCGGTGAAGATCCATGAACTTCGCGTGGGCCACCCCGCCGGGGAAACCGGGAACCTGGACAAAGCCCTGGCGGTGTGCAAGAAATATGAAATCCCCGTCAGCTGGTATGGCGACGGAGATGTGTGGAGCCTTGGGGACACGCGGATCGATGTGTGGCTGAAGGGGGACGACGCATGGGGACTTAATGACCGCTCGGCCGTGATGCGCCTGCAGTTTGGCGAGCGGACGGCGCTGTTCTGCGCAGACGCGGAAAGCAGGCTTCAGCGCCGCCTTGCGGAGGTGATTCCGCCGGAGATACTGGATGTGGATGTGATGAAGTATCCCCACCACGGCAAGTCGGCCCTTTTGTGGGACTTCTATACGGCAACCTCGCCGGTGTTTGCCGTGATTACCAACAACAACGGCCGCTCAGCCCTTGACAGCAGAACTTTTCTGGATAAAAACAGCGTGCCCTGGGCGATCACGGTGCCGGGTTATGTGCGGCTGCGCACCGACGGCGCCACCTGGCTGGCAGACCGCCTTGCCATGGACAAGCCCATCGTGGTGAACAAGTAAGGGGTCTACCATACCTTGGCCACGCTTAGCCCGTCATAATAATGAAGCGCGATGTCCTCGCCCGTCAGCCCATCCAGGGCCAGGGCATATGCGCCCCATTGTGACATGCCCACGCCATGCCCATAGCCCTTGCCGGCCATGTGAACGGTCTGTCCGTCGGAGGAAAGCTCCGTCAGCAGGGTGGAGCGCATGACCGTGCTGCCCAGGGCCAGGCGCAAATCCGTCGCGCTGACGGCTGTTCCGTCCACAGACAGGGAGACGGCGCGGCCGCTTTCGCCCCGTTCCAGCACGGTAACCCTGTTCGCGGTATTGACCTCCGCGCCGGTCTGACGGCAGGCATATATAAAGGAAGAAACAGAATAGTCCGCCGACCAGGCCCTTGCTTCGGCAGGGGCCTGGTCGCTTTCCAGCCCTTCGGTGACGCGGGTGTAGGCTGGCTCTGCCTCCTTCCAGCCAAGCCCCTCCCGTGCCAGGGCGGTCATCCCGCCGGAGTGGGCGTGAAACCAGGTATAGGGCAGCGCACCGCCCGGGGTAAGCAGCACCAGTCCCTTCGTTTCCTCCACGGCCTGAAGGACAAGGTCGTTCACGGCGCTCTCGTCGTATGCCTGCGCCTCGCTGATGTCGGTGGAAATGTCCGCGCCCTCATACCGGCTTTCCTTTTCTGATACAAAGCGCAAAACAAAGGTGCGCGCCAGGATGGCCTGGGCCTTGAGGGCTTCCAGCGGCCAATCATTTTTCATTTCCCCTGCAACCACGCCTGCCACATAGGCTTCCGCATCCATGGGTACAATGGTATCCCGTGCGGTGACATACACGTTCAGAGCAGGCACGCCTTCCTCGCTGCGGGGCAGGTCGATGGTCAGGGTGGGGGATGGAACGGGCAAATCCGGCTCGCCCTGGGCGGCGCAGGCGGCGGTTAGCAGGCAGGCAAGCAGAGCGGGCAGCAGCTTTTTCATCGGCGGATTCCTCCTGAAAGCGGGTGAATTCTCCTGTCATTCTGCCCCGTGGGGAGCAAAATATGTCAGTTTGATAACACTTGCTTCCTGCGGCCGGCTTTGCTGAAAAAAACCCGCAAAATCCGTTGACAACAGGAAAAATCAATGGTATCATGAAACGGTTGATTGCATACGCGGTGAAGTGTGCCCTTTTGGGGTGCGTCCACACGCAGACGAGGAGGTCGAGAAGTCATGGAAGAGCTGAAGGCTGCCGCCCAGAAGGTGGTGGGTTCAAAGCAGGTGCTCCGTGCCCTCAAGGCCGGAAACGCGCTGCGCGCCTATGTGGCCAACGACGTGGATACCTTCCTGTTCCAGCGGATTGTCACGGCGGCGGAAGCGGCCGGGGTGCCGGTGGTTCGGGTGGCGTCCATGCGGGAGCTTGGCGTGTGCTGCGGGGTGGAGGTTGCCGCCGCTGCCGCCGCCATCGTCCGGTAACCGGGTTTTCCATTGCCAAATAGTTTCCGAGGGTTGCGGAAATTTTTGGACATACATTTTGGAGGTGCTCTCATGCCCACGATCAATCAGCTGGTTCGTAAGGGTCGCGAGAAGACTGTCAACAAGTCGACTGCGCCCATTCTGCAGGGCTGCCCGCAGAAGCGCGGTGTGTGCCTGAGCGTCAAGACCACGACGCCCAAGAAGCCCAACTCCGCCCTGCGCAAGATCGCCCGTATCCGTCTGACGAACTCCATCGAAGGTACCTGCTACATCCCCGGCATCGGCCACAACCTGCAGGAGCATAGCGTTGTGCTGATCCGCGGCGGCCGTGTGCGCGACCTGCCCGGCGTTCGTTATCACATCATCCGCGGCGCGCTGGATACCGCCGGTGTGGCCAAGCGGATGCAGGCCCGTTCTCTGTACGGCGCCAAGCGCCCGAAGAAGTAAGCCTGACGCGCATTTCCGCAGCCTGAACCGGCTGGGATGCGCCCTGCATGCCTCCATCTCCCCTGGAACCGGGAGCTTGACGGCGGCAGGGAGAAACGCCCGCCGGCCCGCCATATGCGTGGCGGGGCCGCATGATGCTGACATGCGGCCAACGGGAGACAAGCGCGCTTCCGCTGAATGACAACGAAGAGTTTGTAGGAGGGAATACTATGCCCCGTCGCGGTTTTGTACCCAAGCGCGAGGTGCTGC
>CAMDVP010000189.1 GCA_945877525.1 uncultured Clostridia bacterium
GGATACAGTGTGAACAGGCCATTTCCGAATACGGCTTTCTGGCCAAGCATCCCACGACGGGCGGAGCGATTGCTTCGCCCTTCGTTTCTATGGCTCAGCAGTACCTCAAGCAGATCAACCAGCTGTGGTACCAGATTTATCAGGTTGTAAAGGAAAACTGCTCCGTCGATTATGGCGGCGCAAGCCCCAATGATGATTTGATGGAGCGTCTTCTGAACGCCCGGAAAGGATAAGCCATGAGCAAAACCACTACCACGGACATGCGGCTGGTGCCCATCGTCAGGCTGGTCCCGTATGTCAACAACGCCCGTACCCATTCGGCGGATCAGATCATGAAGCTGCGGTCCTCTCTGCGGGAGTTCGGCTTCATCAACCCGGTCATCATCGACCGGGACTATGGCGTGATCGCCGGTCACGGCAGGCTGATGGCTGCCAGAGAGGAAGGCTTTACCGAGGTGCCCTGCGTGCTGGTGGATCATCTCACCGAGGCACAAAAAAAGGCCTACATCCTGGCGGACAACCGCTATGCACAGGACGCAGGCTGGGATGAGGAAATGCTGCGGGTTGAGATCGAAGCTCTGCAGGGGATGGATTTCGACGTATCCCTGACCGGCTTTGAGGACACGGAGATCGCTGACCTGTTCGCAAAGGATGAGGACGAGGTTCAGGAAGATGATTTCGATGAGGAGGCGGCGCTTGAGGCCGAGGCCTTTGTAGAACAGGGGGACATCTGGCTGCTGGGCAATCATCGCCTGATGTGCGGCGATTCCACCAGAAGCGAAGATGTATCTCTGCTCATGGACGGCAAAAAGGCGAATCTGTGCATCACAGACCCGCCGTACAATTGTGCCTACAAGGGCGGCACCGGCATGACCATCATGAACGACAGCTGGTCGGATGCCGAAGCCTTCTACAATTTCCTGCTCGATGCCTTCCGCAATGCGTATGCTGCGCTGGCGGACGGTGCGGCAATTTACATCTTTCATTCCGACGCGGAGAAGGTCAACTTCTTCAACGCCACCGTGAATGCCGGTTTCCACTATTCCACCACATGCATCTGGGTGAAGAACGCGCTGGTCATCGGCAGGATGGACTTCCAGATGCGGCACGAGCCGGTCATCTACGCCTTCAAGGATACCGCGAAGCACAAGTTCTACGGTGACCGGAAGCAGACGACCGTGTGGGAGTTCGACAGGCCCTCCAAATCGAAGCTGCATCCGACCAGCAAGCCCCTCCCGCTGATCGCGTACCCCCTGCAAATGTCCTCGCAGGTCAACGGGCTGGTGCTGGACCTGTTTGGCGGCAGCGGCAGCACGCTGATCGCCGCGGATCAGATGGACAGAACAGCCTGCCTAATGGAGCTGGACCCGAAATACGCCTCCGCCATTGTGCGCCGGTATGCAGCCTCCAGACAGAGTACCGAGGACATCTACGTCCTGCGCGGCGGGCAGAAGCTCCACTGCAATGACGTATACCAAATGACCGAAGCCGACCTGGGCATCAGGGACGGCACAGTTCACGATGAACAGAAGGGCCGGAAACGGCAGTAAGGATGGTGATGAGGCTTGCGGCAAAAGAAACCGGCATACCAGCCGACGAAGTTCATGCTGGAAACCTCACACTATGACGAGGCCAACGCGAACTATGTGGTCAACTTCATCGGCTGCCTGTGCCATACCAAGGGCCGTTGGGCCGGAAAGCCCTTTGACCTGCTTCCCTGGCAGGAACAGATCATCCGGGACATCTTCGGCACGCTCAAGCCCAACGGGAAACGTCAGTTTACTACCGCCTACATCGAAATACCCAAGAAGAATGGCAAGAGTGAGCTGGCTGCTGCCGTGGCGCTGTACCTGCTCTTTGGCGATGGCGAGCCCTCTGCCGAGGTGTACGGCGCAGCGGCAGACCGGCAGCAGGCCTCCATCGTGTTCGATGTAGCCGCGCAGATGGTGAAGATGACCCCAGCACTGCTCAAGCGGAGCAAGATACTGGGAGCCAACAAGCGCATCATCAACCACGCCAACAACGGCTTCTATCAGGTTCTGTCTGCGGAGGTCGGCACCAAGCATGGCCTGAACGTGAGCGGGCTGGTGCTGGATGAGGTTCATGTACAGCCGGACCGCAAGCTGTACGATGTGCTGACCAAGGGCTCCGGCGACGCTCGTGAGCAGCCGCTGTACTTCCTGATCACCACGGCGGGCACCGATACGAACAGCATCTGCTATGAGCTGCACCAGAAGGCGCTGGGCGTGCTGAATGGCACGATCAATGATCCGTCCTTCTATCCGGTCATCTTCGGCGCGGACATCAGCGAGGACTGGACCGACCCGGAGGTGTGGAAGAAGGCAAACCCGTCCCTCGGGTACACCATCGACATCTCCAAGGTGCAGACTGCCTGCGACAGCGCCCGGCAGAATCCCGGCGAGGAGAACTCTTTCCGGCAGCTGCGCCTCAACCAGTGGGTTAAGCAGTCCATCCGCTGGATGCCCATGGACAAGTGGGATGCCTGCGCCGGGCATGTTTCGCCGCGGCTGCTGGAGGGACGTCCCTGCTATGCGGGCATGGACCTGTCCTCCACCAGCGACCTGACAGCCGTTGTGCTGGTGTTCCCGCCGACCGATGAGGACGAGCCGTACATCGTGCTGCCGTTCTTCTGGGTACCGGCTGAAACCCTCGACCTGCGCGTCCGGCGCGACCATGTGGTCTACGATGTGTGGGAGAAGCAGGGCTTCATCCAAACCACTGAAGGAAATGTGGTCGATTATCGCTGGATCGAGCAGTTCATTCTCCAGCTGAACGAGCACTACAACATCCGCGAGATTGCCTATGACCGCTGGAACGCCAGCATGATGGTGCAGGCCCTGCAGGATGACGGCTTCACCATGGTGCCATTCGGGCAGGGCTTCCGGGATATGTCCGCACCGACCAAGGAGCTGATGCGGCTGGTGCTGGAGCAGAAGCTCGTCCACGGCGGGCATCCTGTGCTCCGCTGGAACATGGACAACGTGTTCGTGCGCACCGACCCGGCTGGGAACATCAAAATCGACAAGGAAAAGTCCACCGAGAAGGTTGACGGCGCGGTGGCGCTGGTCATGGGCCTTGACCGGGCCATGAAGAACCTGAATGGCGGTGATTCCATCTACAACCACCGCGGCCTGATTATTCTGTGAGGTGATTCCATGCCGCATGCACCCCTTCGCCCGTGCAGGCAACCGGGCTGTCCGGGCTTTTGCAAGCCTGGGCAGGTGTACTGCCCACAGCATGCGCCGGAGCTTTCTTCTGGTGCTCTGCGCGGCAGTGCCGCTTTCCGCGGCTACGACAGGAAATGGCAGACGGCAAGGAAGGCCTTTCTGGAAAAGAACCCGCTGTGTGCTGCCTGCATGAAGGCTGACAGGCTGACTCCCGCCACTGTTGTTGACCATATTATCCCGCACAGGGGCGATATGCGGCTGTTCTGGGATGAAAAAAACTGGCAGCCCCTTTGCAAGGACTGCCATGATAGTAAAACTGGAAAAGGGATGTAAAAATGATGTGACGAGCTTTTACTTTGAGATCCCCAATGAATCAAGGACGGCATCGATATCATTAATCGCAGCTAATGCAGCATCGACATCACCAGCTTCAAAGAATGCATCCCAATCAATGCCCTCCATACCATAAGTTTCTTCTGCGAGCATCCATACTAATTCTTCACTCTCCGGGTCAATACCGAAGTGCTCTGCTATAGCATTTAGGGCTTGCAGCTTATTATCTTCTTCCGAGGTTCCTTCTGGGATCTCATCAAATGGCTGACCTTCGAAGTATACAATGTTTCCTGCTTTATTGATTACATGCCAAGATGTTCGACTCCGAACTTCAGCTCTTTCATTTACGTCGAAATCCAGTGCTGCAGAGAATTGTGGTTCAATGACGAATTCTCCAGAAGGATTGATATAACCCCAGCAACTATCTTTAACTGCTGCTAGATCATTCGAAAAATCATTTGCGGCAGCATATGAAATCGGGATTTTTACTTCGCCAGTTTTGTCAATGAATCCCCACTTGCCATCAGCAGATTGCACCCTGATCAATCCACTACTAAAGGTGGGAGAAGTCAGCAAAACACTGCTACTCGAAGAAGGTTCATTCTTTCCGATAGAAGCATAAGCCGGGGTTAGAGTTTTTCCGTTTACGTCTACTAAGTAATAAGTATATTTGTATGAGGTTGAGTATGTTGATTTTGCCTCGTCCTTTTCACGTATCACTGCTACCATGAAGCCTTCCGAAGCACGAGAAACATCATACCATTTAATGGGTGAGAGTTCATTGCCATTTCTATCGATCAATCCATAGAGATCTTTAGCTTGAACCTTGAAACAGTTTTCCGCTATGAATATGACGCTATCCCACTGAGGTATTACGACTCTATTGTCAGCAAAATTGATGATACCGTACTTGTCATGGAAGAGAAAAGAAGCTGTTGTTGCGTCAAGCTGTCTCATTTCAGAAAAATCGACCAATCCAAGGGCATAAACCTTTTTTGTGCTGTCTTCAAAGTCTTCCAACGCTTTAAAGGTCGCATAGGCGTCTTTATAGGATCCTATAGAGATCTGAGACATTCCTTTTGCATATTGAGCTCTTTGTCTAACTTCTTCCGCACGTGCCTTGCTGTCTGAGTAATCTCCAAGCGCAACGAAACCATCGTAGGCTTCTTCATACTTTCCATCTTTTTCAGCTTGGTCGGCCTGAGCATATGCTTCGGCTTTAGCCGCTTCTGCGACCGCTGCATCACGCTCATCGATTTGAGCTTGAAGAGAAGTTGCTCTTGCGGCGCTGTCCTCATAATCACCAAGCTTCTTAAATCCTGACAAAGCGGCATCCAAATTGCCCGTTTTTTCGTTTTCATCAGCTTTTCGATATTCTCGGGCTTTAATAAGCGCCGGATAACCAGCAATCCTTGTGGCAACGTCTCTGTACAGAGATATTCCACTTAGGAGTTCAGCAGCATGTTCATAATCCTCGCTAACTTCCCAACTTAGCCCAGCGTAATATGTCGCAAGAATGCTGCTATCAAGGAATCCGTCAAGACTCTTTAAGTTTTCAACTGCCACTGAATACAGCCCCGCTTCTCCAGCGACAATTGCATTGCAATACATGGCGTAACGTGGCGAGTCATTATAACTGCCAAGTACGATAAAGGCTTCACCAGCTTCAGTGAACTTGCTTTCTTTTAGCAATCCAATGGCATTTTCGTACAGATCAGCGTTGCTTTCTCCCCATGCTAATGCTGCATTGCAATAGCATAACAGAACTGCTACAAGTAACAAGCATAGTAACTTACGCATTGGGATGCCCTCCTTAAAATAGACTATTTAATATTTCGACAATTCTGCTTAGAAGTCCTGCTTAGATGGAAGCAAGAAAGGGGAATAGCGCATGAAAAACCCATTCCAGTTCCTTTTCCGTTCCCGAGACAAGCCTCAGGATGCTGTGTCCGCCGCGCCGACATTCTTCTTCGGCTCAAGCGCCTCCGGTAAGTCCGTCACACCGTCCTCCGCGGTACAGGTTTCCGCGGTGTACGCTTGCGTCCGCGTGATCGCCGAAACCATCGCCAGCCTGCCGCTCCACGTATACGAGGCCACCGACACCGGCAGCCGCAAGGCTCCCGAGCATCCGCTGTACAGACTGCTGCATGACGAACCCAACTCCGAAATGACCTCGTTCGTCTGGCGGGAGACCATGCTTTCGCACCTGCTGCTCTGGGGCAATGCCTACTGCCAGATCATCCGCACAGGGCGAAATAAAATCGACAGCATCTATCCGCTGATCCCCGATCAGATGGAGGTCGACCGCAACAGCAGAGGCAGCCTGACCTACACCTATACCACCAGTGAGGGCAAGACCTACGTCCTGAAGCCCGAGGATGTGCTTCATATTCCCGGGCTCGGCTTTGACGGTGTGGTCGGCTACAGCCCCATTGCGCTAGAGAAGAG
>CAMDVP010000190.1 GCA_945877525.1 uncultured Clostridia bacterium
CCCCCCCGCAGGCAACCCGGCCCCGCGTCTGCAAAGAGCGCCGGGGCAACCTCCATGCACAGCCTGTGCATTTCCGTAGCCAGGGCACGGATCTCCCACTGGGCGCGGGAGCACATGCGCAGGCTGAAGAAATGCCGCAGTTCCCGCACGTTCATGGTCATCATCAGGCGGGTCTCGCAGGCCCCGGGCAGCACAAAGCGCGCGTCCTCGTTGCTTCCCTCGCCAGCACCCAGCTTCTCCTGCCATGCACAGTACCATGCATGCATTTCATCCATCTGCCGGCGGTATTCCGTCTGCGCCTCCTCACCCAATGCGGCGATTTTCGGCGGCATGACATACCCGAAGCCGTTTTCATAGGACACATACCGCTGGCTCTGCACGGAAAAGCTGGCCAGGCGGTGCCTTGTCAGCTGGGCAAGCAGCACCCGGCTGACGCCCTCCACGCCAAAGGTGAAGCTGGCATGCTCCAGCACCGAATCATGCCCCATGCCGAGAATCCTGTGTACGAACTCCGACTGATCCTTCTGGGAAACCTTTTGGGTCAAGTCATCAATGCCAGCCCGGGAATAGCACAGCCGCGCGCCAAGGGCAACGGTTTCCTCCGGGGAAAGGGTGTGACGCAATAGCGCCACCTTCAGGCTCACTTCGGGCATGTTTCTTCCTCCCGCTGACTGATTTGAAACAGGGCAAGCAGACGTTCCTCCTGCCCGGACAGATACAGATAGCCCATCAGGGCTTCCAGCGCCGTGGCGGCCTGATAATCCGCCGCGTCCTGGTGGCGGGGCTTTGGATGGCGCGCATGGGCGTTGCGCCCACGGCGAACCACATCCTCCTCCGCTTCGGAAAGCCTGCCTTCCAGCCTTGACAGCGCAAGCGCCTGGGCCGCGGCGTTCACCCCGGCCACCGCCTGCTGGTGCATATGATGCACATTGCATCCGCGGTAAACCAGCCGCGAGCGAATCAGCAGCTCCCACACCGTATCGCCCAGGTGCGCCAGCTGCAATGGACTGAGCAGTCTGGCCTGTGCTTCCGTCATAGGAGCGGATTCCCGCAGGGTCACGTCATCGCCTCCCGTATGCGCATAGTCAAGTTATTATAACACAGCACAATGATTTTGAACACCCTTTTCCCACCCCTACACAAAAAAATGCGTGTATGAAAAAAACAGCCGACGATTCGTCGGCTGCTTCGTACACCATTAGGGACTCGAACCCTAGACACCCTGATTAAGAGTCAGGTGCTCTACCAACTGAGCTAATGGTGCATATGCTTTACGCTTTCGCGGTCAGCAGAAAACATTATAGCACAATTCCTGCGTATGTCAACCTGTTTTCTGAAAAAAATCATATTTTTCCCGTCCAGCGCGTCAGACGCGCCACGCTGGCGCGCAGTGCCCCGACCGTCTTTGTTTCCAGCACTACTCGTGCGCCGCAGCGCTCCGCCCAGGCAAAGCGCTCTGCAAGGTCAATATCTCCATCGCCCAGGGCCAGGTGGCAGCGGCTCCCCTGTGCGTCGTGGCCATGCATGTGAATCAGCCTGTCGTCCCATTCCCGGTAGAAGGGCTCGTCGCAATTTCCCGCAGCATGGCTGTGGCCGATATCCAGCGTCAGCCCGAACACCTCCGAGTCCAGCAGCGTACGGATCACCTGACGCTCATGGGGCGCAAAGCCGCCGGTATTTTCAATGCCTACGCGCACGCTGCTGCCCGCAAACGCCCGTTCGCAGGCATCGCGCAGCGACTCCGCCGCCGCGGCATACTCCTCTGCATAGCGATGATACAGATACACCTTTTCCTCCGGCAGGGTGATATATACCCCCTTGGGCAGGTGCATGTTTACGATCGGCATGTCCAGCGCCTGGGCCAGGGTCAGCGCATCCCGTAGCACCTCCATCCAAGCCCGGCGCACCGGTTCGGCAAAGGTAAAGGGGTCGAATTCCTCTGGAAGATGCAGGGTAAAGAACACGCCATATTCCCGCTTGAGATGATACAGCAGCTGAGGATCAAGCCGCCGGGCCTGACAGGCCGGGAAGTTCATGTTCAATTCAACAAAGGACAGCCCCAGCTCCGCGCACAGGCGGGCAGCGTCCTCCATCTCCGGGGTTTCCAGCAGATAAGGCATGCCGAAGGTTATCATGGCTTTCTCCCCTTTGCGTCAGGGCGCGTAGATGATATCGTCCCGCAAGCGGTACAGGGTGGCTCCCCTGGTTTTCAGGCAGAAAGCGGTGGCCCACCATTCCACGCTTTTTACCTCGTCATACTGCACAAGGCCATAGCGGATGCCGTCGCGTTTACCGCCCCGCATATTGGAGTCCATCCAGTGAATCTCATCCGTAGCGGGGTCATAGCCCAGCATAATGGCGCTGTGCGCGCCCGTGCCGTATTCGTACTGGGCTGACATCTGAAAGAAATCTCCCCGCTGGGCCTGGCGCATGAACTCACAGGCCAGGGCGAAATTTTCTTCCTTGGACTTGTCCTTGTCATATCGGAAGCTGGCGACCTCGTAAAAGGGATTCCCTTTTGACGCGGGAATGTCCTCCCAGGCCAGGCCGTAGGCATAGGGCTTGCATTCCTCCTTGGGCAGGTTGTTGGGAATTACCAGGGGCACGTCGGGATATTCGGCCATGCGGAAATCGTCACGATTCTGACGGAACAGGTACACGGTAAAGTTCTTGCACACATAAATATCCCCGGAATAGTGCGCTCGCTGGGCCTTGCCGTCCGCCTTCACATACAACTCGTGTCCAAGCTCGACGATTCGGTCAATCAGGTCGTTTCGGGCGGTCTGATCCACAGGATTGTTCAGCGCCGGATCATCGTCCGGGATCACCTGACCGTCCTCTGTGATGATAACGGATTCGACAATCTCCGTGATGGAGTAATCGTCCTCCTCTCCCCGCGAGAGCGCGGGCATACAGAACAGGAACAGCGTCAGGAGCAGCGCCAGCATCCGTCTTGCCATTCGATCACCTCTGCTTATCATGGTTCATACCCATTTTACACACATTTGCTTCTCCGCGCAAGCCGCAGGTGTAAATCCTTGCATGCAAAATGCCCGACATTTCGTCGGGCATCATGCTTATAGGTCGATGAATTTCTCGAACTCCGGCAGAATACCGATGCCATCGGGATAGTGCGCGGCAAACTGCGGGATGGCGTGGCTCGGGAAGGAATTGCCCTCAATGAAGGTAGGGCCGTCGGGGGTAATGGCCACGTCCCAGGCTACAAAGCGCATCTGGGGCACCTTCTGCGCGGCCTCCATGCACATGTTTTTCGCCTCTTCCCAGAAGGGTACGGTGAACCCCACAATGGGCGTGCCGGTCATGGGGTGAATGTCAAAGGTGTTGCCCTGCTTGTCCGCGCCCACAGTGAGCAGCGTGCCGCTGTCCAGGTCAATGCGGGCCGCCATGCCGCCGCAGTCCACATTGTCCATCACCTTGCCGTTACCAATGCGCAGGAAAGCGTAGACAATGCCCTGCTGCTTGTCGCCCAGCAGGGTGGCAATGCGGCAGGTGTTGACCGAGGTGGGGCATAGCGAAGCCATCTTCGGGTGCTGCTGAACCACCTCTTCCAGAATGCCGATGCCCTTGTCACGCAATGTTTGCAGGAACGCGCCGGGGCCGTCCTGCCAGCTTTCCTCCGTAAAGCGTTCGATGCCCTGGCCGCTGGAGCCCTCCAGGGGCTTGCCGATGAGCTGGGTGCGTCCTTCCGTCAGACGTTCCAGGTCGGTTGGGTCGGTGCTTTCATTGATGAGGAGCCATTTGCGGGGAATGTATTCTCTGAACAGCTCATTAAACTGGGTTTTGTCATCAAAGAAGTGCCAGTACGCCTTGTCGTTCATGCGGCGGACGATGTTATTGGAAATTCCGCGGGTGATGACGGTTTTGCGCTGCGCGTCGCTCAGGCGGTACATCTGGGCAATCTTGTAGTCCACATAGCCCGCGTTGTATTTCACGGCGCACTGAAGCATGTCGGCCATCAGCCAGGGGCGGCTTTTGCCGCTGCGCTCCTTCAGAAGGCCTGTGGTTTTCCACATGGCCTGCCAGTCCATTTTCACAAGACGGTTGCAAAAGTAGGTCAGACGGCTCATGCCGCGCACCTCCTTACACGTTGAAGCGGAACAGCACAATGTCCCCGTCCTTCATCACATAGTCCTTGCCCTCGGAGCGCACCAGGCCCTTTTCCTTGCAGGCCGCCATGGAGCCCAGCTCCCGTAGCGTGTCAAAGGGCACGATTTCCGCGCGGATGAAGCCCTTCTCAAAGTCAGTGTGGATTTTGCCTGCGGCCTGCGGTGCCTTGGTACCGTTTTTAATAGTCCAGGCGCGGCATTCATCCTCGCCGGCGGTGAGGAAGGAAATCAGTCCCAGCAGCCGGTAGCAGGCAGTAATCAGTCTGTCCAGACCGCTCTGCCCGATACCCAGTTCCTCAATGAACTCAGCCTTCTCATCGGGCTCCATCTGAGCGATTTCCTCCTCAATGGCGGCGGAAATCACCAGCACCTCCGCGCCCTCTTCCTTTGCCATGGCTTCCATATCGGCCAGGCCGGGAATATCGGCCGGA
The DNA here is from genome assembly GCA_945877525.1 of uncultured Clostridia bacterium. Taxonomy (GTDB): domain Bacteria; phylum Bacillota; class Clostridia; order Christensenellales; family Aristaeellaceae; genus UBA11524. The sequence goes on from CAMDVP010000190.1 coordinate 4,559, forward strand.
TCCTTGCCCAGGTCGTCCTCGGCAATGTTGGCGGCATAAATGACAGGCTTTGTCGTCAACAGGAACCAGCCGTCCACGATTTCCTTCTCATCGTCGGTAACCTGGAAGGTGCGGGCGGGCTTGCCAGACTCCAGGTGCGCATAGATCCGCTCGGCCAGGTCAACCTCCACGCCGGCCTTCTTGTCGCCGCCGCGGAAATTCTTTGTGGCCTTTTCCATGCGGCGCTTAACGGTGTCCATATCAGCAAAGATCAGCTCAAGGTTAATGGTTTCAATATCCCTTGCAGGATTGATGGAGCCGTCCACATGGATGATATTCTCATCCACAAAGCAGCGCACAACATGTACGATGGCGTCTACCTCGCGGATATGGCTGAGAAACTTGTTGCCCAGCCCTTCGCCCCGGCTCGCGCCCTTGACCAGACCGGCAATATCCACAAACTCGATGGTGGTGGGGGTCACCTTCTTCGGGTGATACATATCCGCCAGCACATCCAGGCGGGAATCAGGCACCAGCACCATGCCGGTGTTGGGCTCGATGGTGCAGAAGGGATAGTTGGCGGCCTGCGCGCCGGCCTTGGTAATGGCATTAAAAAGGGTGCTCTTGCCCACGTTGGGCAAGCCCACGACTCCCAGCTTCATTCGTCCAATCTCCTCTCGCGCCCCTTGCGGGCAGCCCTTTTATTATAAACGCATTTCCACGGAAAAGCAATTCCCCGGGCACGATTCTTTTTCATCCCGGATACAGCTCTATTTTTTCCTGACTTTTTCCTGTTTTTACATTCGTCGGATGACATTCCGGCGCAGGTATGCTATACTGATTGCGTGCATAGGATATCTTCGTGCATAAGTATGGAAGGAGCTTTTTATCATGAATATCCTGCAAGCCGCCGTGCTGGGCCTGGTTCAGGGACTGGCTGAATTCCTGCCCATCTCCTCCAGCGGCCATCTTATTCTGGCCCGGACAGTCATGGGCATTTCCGACGCGCAGGCCGCCACCGGCCCCTACATGATGCTGGACGTGCTGCTCCATGCGGGCACGTTGCTGGCAGTGCTGGTCGTATTCTGGAAGGACTGGTGGGCCATCCTCAAAAATCCCTTCCGGTCAAAAACCCTGCTGCTGCTCATCATTGCCTCCCTGCCTGCGCTGATTGTCGTGGTGCTGCTGGGCGACCTGGTGGATTCCTTCTTTACCGGCTGGTTCCTGGGGGTAAGCTTTCTCATCACCGCGGTATTCATGCTGATTGCTGAAACCGTCAGCCGCCGCCGCGCCCATTGGGAGGAAAGACCCGGCTTCAGACATGCAGTCTGCATGGGGG
>CAMDVP010000191.1 GCA_945877525.1 uncultured Clostridia bacterium
GAAACTTTTTGCCCGCGCCCCCGGTCTTGTTTCTTTTCCGCGCCTGTGATACAATGAACGCAGAACCGTCCGTTGAATCCCGGGAGGTTTTTACCTTCGGGCTAAAACGATTTCGATCATGAAACAGGAGGAACACGCCATGCAGTACGGTTATTTTGACAATGCGGCGCGGGAGTACGTCATCACCGACCCCCGCACGCCCATGCCCTGGGCCAACTACCTCGGCTCTCCTGAATACGGTGCCATCGTCACCCAGAATGCCGGCGGCTACAGCTTTGTCAAGTCCGGCGCGGCGGGCCGCATCCTGCGCTATTCCTTTAACCAGTTTGACGAACCCGGCCGCTATGTGTACCTGCGGGACGATGAAAACGGCGACTACTGGTCAGCCACCTGGCGGCCGGTGGAAAAGCCCCTTCATGACTTCAAAACCATAACCCGCCACGGCACCAGCTATACCGAGGTGGAAAGCGAGTACGCGGGCATCGCCAGCCGGGTGCTGTACTATGTACCCCTTGGCGCCACCCACGAGGTCTGGCGGGTGGAGGTTGCTAACCGCACTGACAGGCCCCGGCAGCTTTCCGTTTTCGCCTACTGCGAATTCACCACCGAGAGCAACTATGAGCAGGACACCGTCAACCTGCAGTACACCCAGTTCATCACCTCCACCACCTTCCACGGCGACCATCTCATCGAGCATATCAACCCCTTCTGCCATGTCGGCTCCAATGGAGAAAACGGCTCCGAGCGTTTCTTCGGCCTGGCAGGCGGCGAGGTGAAGAGCTACACCGGCCGGCGCGAGCATTTCCTTGGCGGCGGAAGGTTCCACAATCCCAGGGGCGTGGCGCGGGGCGATCTGGGCAATACCCTCAATTTCAACGGCAACCCCTGCGGCGCGCTGCATACCGCCATCACCCTTCAGCCCGGTGAAAGCCGCACCTTCGCCTTCCTGCTGGCCCAGAAGGGCGAAAGCTCCGCCAGGGCGCTATTGGACGGCTATGCGGATGTGAAATCCCGGGTTGATGCGGAATTGGCGGAGCTGATCGCCTACTGGCATGGCGAGCTGGCCGCCCTGGAGGTGCACACCCCCGACGAGGACTTCAACACCATGGTCAATACATGGAACGCCTTCCAGTGCTTCACCACCTTCGTATGGAGCCGCGCCGCCTCGCTGGTTTACTGCGGGCAGCGCAACGGACTTGGCTACCGCGACACCGTGCAGGATATTCAGGGCATCATCCATCTCGACCCGAAAATGGCCAAAGAGAGGCTGGTGTTCATGCTCTCCGCCCAGGTGCATCACGGCGGCGGCCTGCCCCTGGTGAAGTTCGACCACCACGCCGGACATGAGGATTCCCCCGAGGATGACAGCTATGTCCGCGCCACCGGCCACCCCCACTACCGCGCCGACGACGCGCTGTGGCTGTTCCCCACGGTGTACAAGTATGTGGCCGAAACCGGCGACACCGCCTTCCTTGACGAGGTGATCCCCTACGCCACCCATGGCGAGGGCACGGTGCTGGATCACCTCAAGCGGGCGATCGACTTCTCCATGAATCACCTGGGCGCCCACGGCATGCCTGCCGGCCTCCACGCCGACTGGAACGACTGCCTGCGTCTGGGGGCGCAGGGCGAGAGTGCCTTTGTCGCCATGCAGCTGTATATGGCCCTGCGCCTGCTGGACAAGCTGATGCCGGATCGCCCCGAAAACGACGCATACCGCGCCTATCTGCATGAGAAGTCCGCCGAGCAGCTCCGCCTGATCAACGAGCATTTCTGGGAGGGCGACCGCTTCCGCCGCGGCTACTCCGAGCAGGGCGAGATCATTGGTAGCAAGGCGAATCCCGAGGCCTCCGTGTGGCTTAACCCCCAGTCTTGGTCGGTGATTTCTGGCCTGGCGACTCCTGAACAGGCCGAAATCGCCATGCAGACTGCCTTTGACCAGCTGAACACCCCCTTCGGCGTGGAGCTGATGGCCCCCTGCTACAAGCAGCACGCCTTCGACGGGGCAAACATGCTGCTGTTCAACCCCACCACCAAGGAAAACGGCGGTATATTCTGTCAGTCTCAGGGCTGGGCCATCCTTGCCGAGGCGCTGCTGGGCCACGGCGACCGGGCGTTCCAATACTTCAAGGAAAGCTGCCCCGCCGCCTACAACGACCGTGCCGATCTGCGCGAGGCAGAGCCCTACGTCCACACCCAGTTCATCGAAGGGCATGAAACGCCCCAGCCCGGCCGTGCCCATGTGCACTGGCTGACCGGCACCGCTTCCACCGTGATGGTGGGCTGCGTGGAGGGCATTCTGGGTCTGCGCCCCACGCCGGAGGGGCTGGTCATTTCCCCCTCCATCCCCGCGGCATGGGACGGCTTCACCATAGACAAGACCTTCCGCGGCAAAAGGCTTCACATCACCGTGGACAACAGCGCTCACCGTCAGGGCGGCGCATCCCGTACCCTGCTGAACGGACAGGAGGTCTCCGGCGTGCTGACGGACAGCCTGCTCACAGACGGCGCACAGATTACCGTTGTCATGTAAACCACATTCCAAAAGGCCGTTGGACAACACGTCCGACGGCCTTTTGCATGGATAATCCGTCCGCCCTCCGCGCAGACTGAACGGGAGGTGATTGCAAGCATGGAGGCTGATTTTCCCACCTGGGAGCCCGGCATCCGGCGGGACTATCCGCCGCTGCGGGGAGAGCGGCAGGCGGATGTGCTGATTGTCGGCGGCGGGCTGACGGGGGCTACATGCTCGGCGCTGCTCACCGCCCAGGGCGCGCGGGTGGTGCTGCTGGAAGCCCATCTATTGGGCATGGGAGATTCCTTCGCCTGCACGGGAAAGGTCACAGGCCAGCTGGCGGGCGTTTATACCACCGTGGCCAGAACCGTTGGCATGGACGCGGCCTCGGCCTACGCACGACTGATGCGGGAAGCCGTGCTGGGCGTCCGTGCGCTGTGCGACAGCTTCCGCCTGCCCTGCCAGCCCCGGGAGCAGGACGTTTATGTGTTTGCCGAAACGGAGGATGACCTTCCCGCCCTGCAAAACCTTTCCGCCCTGGAGGCAAAGCTTGGATTTCCAGCCGCCCCGGCCCCGGATGCCGGCGGATGTCCCTTCCCGGTCGAATTATCCCTGCGCATGCCCAACCAGCTGACCCTCTCGCCCCTGCCCTATCTGCTGGGCCTGATAGAGGCGGCGGAGCGCCAGGGCTGCGAGGTATACGAGCATTCTCCCGTGCGCGCCATTGACGGACGGCGGGCCATAACCCCGGGCGGAAGCGTGGAGGCCGCATGGATTGTGCTGGCTACGGGAAGTCCCATTGGCTGTACTGCCCTGCCCCGACTGGCCATGATGCAGCAGCGCGCCTGCGCAGCCGTGGTGCTTCAGGGCGGCGCGCCCCTGCATGCCAGCCACCTGTCCGTTCAGCCGGATGAACTGACCCTGCGCCCCATTCCCGGAGGGGCGCTGCTGGCCTGGGACATGGGCCGTGCCGGCACCCGTCAGCACGAGGCCCGGCAGACTGTTCTGGAGCGCACGCTCAAGGCGCTTCTTCCGGAGTATCGGGTACAGGAGCGCATCCTCCGTCAGGATGTCTGGAGCGGTGACGGCCTGCCCCTCATCGGCTCCATCCGTCCCGAGGCAAGCCATCTTCTCATGGCCACCGGGTACAGCGGCTGGGGCGTAGCCAACGCATACCTGGCTGCACGAATCATCACCGGGCAGATCATGGGCCGTCCGCTTCCCGAAGCGTCGCTTTTCCGCCCGGACAGGCGCTATCCCAGCCATGCCGGGGTCATGCTGCGGGAGGGAGCAAACGTGGCGGGTGGCTACCTGAGCGGCCTGCTTCGCCCAGGCGCGCCTGTCTGCACCCATATGAGCGGCCGCCTGCGCTACAACCTGGACGCGGGCCGCTGGGAATGTCCCTGCCACGGCTCCACCTTCACGGTGCTGGGCGAAACCCTTGCCGGCCCGGCCATGGAAAACGCGAAGGTTTCCGCCCATCAGCGGCAGTAATTGATACCGTACTGCATCAAAAGCATAGCAGCAAAGGGACTGAGACGAAGGTTTCCAAAGGGCGACGCCTCGCCACTGGCGACAAACAGAAATCTGAACGAGTCAGCCGAAACGAGCGGCCTTGGGCCGCGACGATAAAGTCCGCGGACGCTGCCCGCTGGCGCGTGACCTCTGCCTTTGGCAAAGCAATCGCTTTAATGAGAATCGTATGAAACAAGCTCTCCTGCATTGCGCAGGAGAGCCCCGATTCATTCATGGACAGTCTCGTTTTCCTCAAAATCAGGATCCGCCGCCGGCATATGGTCGCAAACCATAATCAGCGCATCCTCCCGGTTATCCTCATAATACCGCTTGCGCACGCCCAGTTCCACAAAGCCAAGGCTTTTGTACAGGTTCTGCGCCCGCAGGTTGCTGCGCCGAACCTCCAGCGTCGCGTAAGCCGCGCCGAGGTTGGACAGGTATTGCAGAAGCGCCGTCGTCAGCGCCCGGCCGCAGCCGAGGCCCCGCCGGCTTTCCTCAATGGCAATGTTGGTGATGTGGCTTTCGTCCAGGATGATCCACGCCCCGGCATAGCCGATAACCTGCCCCTCCATTTCCGCCACCAGATACCGTGCAGCCACGTTCCGCTCCAGCTCCTGCTGAAAGGAATCCCGACTCCAGGGGGTCGGAAAGGTAGCCGCTTCAATCGCCGCCACCGCTTCCAGATCGTCCAGGGTCATCCGGCGGATCACGCAGTCATTCGGCATGCTTGGCCTCCATCAGGCGGCGGTTGCGCTCAGCATTGGGCGCGCGCAGATACATAGGCATCAGCGTCAGGTAATCAACGGTTTCCTCCGCCTGGCTGGCCAGGTACGCCACAGCGCCCGGCCGCAGGAAAGCCATGTGCGCCGGGGCAAACACTGCCGCGTCGCCAAGCAGCTCCGTCAGGCGCGCTTGGTGCACCGGCATGCCGTCCCCCAGGAACAGAAACCTGTCGCCGATGGCTGCAATGGCCTGCACATAGTCCTCCAGCTTCATGGGCGCGTCGGGGAGCAGCCGTTCAGGGCGGCCATTTTCCACCACAAACGCAGCGCCGTACACCTGCCCTGCCCGGGCATCCTGGATGGGACATACGACGCCGCCAAAGTCCCCTGCCCCGGCAGCCATGGCTTCCAGCGCGTCCACCGCCACGCAGTGCTTGCCTGCGCCATGGGCCAGGCCCTTTACCGTGCTCACGCCAATGCGCACACCGGTAAAGGAACCGGGGCCTGTGACCACCGCCAGACGATCCATGTCCTGCAGGGTGAATCCCGTGGCGGCCATGGCTGCATCCACCATGGGCATCAGGTTGACCGAATGGGTCATACGGTTCACGGCGGAGCACTCGTACACCAGTCCCTGCTCCGTCAGCACCGCCACGCCGCATACCGGGCCCGAGGTGTCAACAGCCAGCAGCTTCATTTTCCATCGCCTCCAGCCTCAGCTCGCGGAAGCCTCCGCGGGGAATCAGCGCAATCTCCCGGGCGCAGTCGTCCATGGGGTCGATCCGTACCTCCAGGTGCTTCTCCGGCACGGCCTCGGGGCAGCGGCTGGGCCATTCCACCACGGCCACGCCGTCGCCTCCGAGGTATTCATCCATGCCCATTTCATACAGTTCCTCGGCGCTGTCCAGCCTGTACCAATCGAAATGGTACAATGGGATTCTACCCTCGTCATACACATTCAGAATGGTGAAGCTGGGGCTTGCCACCGGAGATGAAACGCCCAGCCCCCGGGCAATGCCGCGGGTCAGCTCGCTTTTGCCCGCGCCCAGGTCGCCCAGGAGCAGAATCACGTCGCTGGGCCGCAGCTGGTCTGCCAGCCGGGCGCCCAGCGCCCGCG
>CAMDVP010000192.1 GCA_945877525.1 uncultured Clostridia bacterium
GCCCTTTTTCAGCAGCGCGTCACGAATGCGCATGGCCTGATCCACCGCTTTTTTCGCAATGGTAAAATACAGCTCATCCTCCATCAGCGTTTCAAACTGGATGCCCAGCAGCCTTCCCTTGGCCAGCATGCCGCCCCGCTGCTTGATCATATAGCGGAAGCGCACGTTCAGCTCGGGATTGTTGATCACCACCGCCTCGCCAAAGAGAGCGCCCACCTTCGTGCCGCCCACAGTAAACACATCACAGTACTTCGCCACGTCGGCGGGGGTCAGGTCGCAGATGGGCGAGGTCAGGGCATAGCCCATGCGCGCGCCGTCAATGAACAGATACAGCCCGTTCTGACGGCATGTATAGTACATGTCCTTCAGCTGGGCCAGGTTGTACAGCGTACCCAACTCAGTGGACAGGCTGATATACACCATACCGGGCTTGACCGTATGCTCGTCATCCGCCTGAAGCGCCGTGGCCACGGCCACCTGGCTGGCGGTGATCCGTCCGTCCCTGCCGGGCAGGGACAGGCACTTGTGCCCGCTGGACTCAATGGCCCCGGTCTCGTGGGTATTGATGTGTCCGGTGTGAGCGCACAGCACGCCCTCATAGGGCCGCAGGGCTGCAGCAATCACCGTCGTGTTCGCCTGGGTTCCGCCCGTCAGAAAATGCACCGCCGCTTCGGGGCAGGAGAAGGTCTCCCTGATCTTCTCCGCCGCATGCTGGCAATAAGGATCCATGCCATAGCCCACGGTCTGTTCCAGGTTGGTGTCGATCAGCCTTTGGAGAATGGCCGGATGGCAGCCCTCCAGATAATCACAGTTCAGACGGATCATCGTTTGCATCCTTTCATCGTTTGATTCAGTAGGTTCCCGCGCATAGAATATCCGGGATGGCGCGGTCGTTTTCGTCCACGCCGCCGTTTTCAGCCAGCTGCACGCTCTCGCCCATAAACAGCATGGCCGCCGTGTTTCCGCCGTCCAGGTTGATGGCGTCGGTGCAGCCAAAGTCATAGAGAATCTGCGCACAGGTGGCCAGGTCTGCGCCGTCAGAGTGCTTCTTGCGGCCCTCCACCAGCAGACCCACGAAGTGGTTTGGCCCCACCACACCAAAGCAGCTGCGGGGCTCCAGGTGGTTGTACTCGTTTTTGTCCAGGTCAGCCATTTCTCCGTCCCGGATCAGGATAGGACCAAAGGCCAGCACCGTTGCTGCACCGCGATCCACATAGTCCTTGGCGGACACCTCATGGGCCTCGTTCACCTCCGCCTTGCCCGAGGGGAAGAAGGCAATGGTGGCCAGGTTGGGGATGGCGTCAATCACCTTGGAATAGGTCTTTTTGTACAGCACCTTACCGTCCCGGACAATGCTGCCCGGGTAGCGGTCGTGACTGACGCGGTAGGAGTAGAAGTCACTGCTCTGGGCATACACCGCGTGGCTGGACAGGGCCATGGCCTGGGGCAGGCCGTTGGTGCGGCCGGGATGCTCGGGGTTATAGGTCACCGTGTACAGCGAGGAGCCTCGGGCCAGCACAATTTCCGCCAAATAATAGGTCAGGCAGGGCGAAGATGTCCTGGTGCGGGTGATCTCCAGGCGCAGCGTATCGTCCAGGTAAAGCCAGTAGCCCGCCGCGTGATCCTTGTAATACACCGGGTCGCTTCCCTCGGGCAGAAAGCCGTCGGCTGTGGTGTCCGGCAGATTGTCCGGGCTGTCAAGGGGAATGGGCGCAGCCGTCGCGGCGGTGCATACAAGCAGCGCTGCCAGCAGCAGGAACAGGGCGGACAGACGTTTCATGGCGGTACCCTCCTTTGCGCATCGGAATCTATTATATTCCTTCTGTCCATCCGCGTCAATGCGGCTTTCTGGAAAGAGCGAAAGGTTTTCTTTGATTTCCTTTGCTTTTCCGGTTCCATTTCGGGAAGAAATATGGTATGATAACCCTTGGCGCAAGCCAAATAATCAACCAACAGGAGTCAGCATGATTACAGTCAGCAACGTTTCCCTGACCTTCGGCGGTCAGAAGCTCTTCTCCGGCGCAGATCTGAAGTTCCTGCCCGGCAACTGCTACGGCATCATCGGCGCCAACGGCGCAGGCAAATCAACCTTCCTGCGCATTCTCTCCGGCGAGCTGGAGCCCACCACCGGCTCGGTGACCTATCCCGCCGAGCAGCGCATGTCCACCCTGAAGCAGGACCAGTTCCAGTACGATGCCTATCCCGTGCTGGACACGGTTATCATGGGCAACCAGCGGCTGTATGACATCATGAAGGAAAAGGACGCGCTTTACGCCAAGCCCGACTTTTCCGAGGCCGACGGCGAGCGTGCCGCCGAGCTGGAGGGCGAGTTTGCCGAAATGGACGGCTGGAACGCTGAATCCGACGCGGCCACGCTGCTCACGGGCCTGGGCATTCCCGCCGAGATGCACTACACCATCATGGGCGACCTGAAGGGCGGCGAGAAATTCAAGGTGCTGCTGGCCCAGGCGCTGTTCGGCAACCCGGACATCCTGCTGCTGGACGAGCCTACCAACAACCTGGACAACCGCTCCGTGGCCTGGCTGGAGGATTTCCTGATGGAATTTCCCGGCACGCTCATTGTGGTCAGCCACGACCGCTGGTTCCTCAACAACATCTGCACCCACATTGTGGATATCGACTACAGCCAGGTCAAGCTCTATGTGGGCAACTATGATTTCTGGTATGAATCCTCCAAGCTGATGCAGTCCATCATGAAGGACCAGAAGAAGCGCCGCGACGATAAGATTCGCGAGCTGCAGGCCTTCATCCAGCGCTTCTCAGCCAACAAGTCGAAGGCCAAGCAGGCCACCAGCCGCCGGAAGCTGCTGGATCAGCTGACCATCGAGCAGATGCCCGCCTCCTCCCGCCGCTACCCCTGGGTGAACTTCACCCCCGACCGCGAGGCCGGCAAGGACATCCTCACCGTATCGAACATCAGCTATACCCAGGACGGCATGCAGCTGCTGAAGGATGTGTCCTTCCTGGTCACCAAGGGGCAGAAGATTGCCCTGGTCGGCCCCAACGAACAGGCGCAAACCGCCCTGTTCCGCATCCTGGCTGAGGAAATCCAGCCCGATTGCGGCCAGATCAAGTGGGGCGTGACCATCTCCACCAGCTATTTCCCCAAGGACAATTCTCCCTACTTCAACGGCTGTGACAAGACTATGCTGGAATGGTTTGCCCAGTACTGCCCCAGCAACATGCTGGAAAGCGACATGCGCGATCTGCTGGGCCGCATGCTGTTCCGCGGCGATGACGTGTACAAAAACGTCAGCGTCCTCTCCGGCGGTGAAAAGGTACGCTGCATGCTCTCCCGTATGATGCTCTCCGGCGCGAACTTCATCATGCTCGACCAGCCCACCAACCACCTTGACCTTGAGTCCATCACCGCGGTCAACAACGCCCTCATCAACTTCCCCGGCAACGTGATCTTCACCAGCCAGGATCACCAGTTCATCTCCACCATTGCCGACCGCATCATCGAAATCAAGCCCGACGGCACCATTGCCGACTACCTCTGCAGCTACGAAGATTATCTTGAACGTACCAAGTGACCAGGGGCTCCGTCCCTGGACCCTACCAGAGGACGTTGCCCTCTGGACTCCCGCGAAGGGCCTTCGGCCCTCTCGACACCCGAGTGGGTATACCGCTTCGGGTGTTTTCCTTTGCAGGGGGCACGGCGCGCGACAGACGCCGTGACGCGAAGCCTGCTGCAAACACAGTCAATTTCATCCGGTAGGAGGCCCCGAAGGAGTCTAGGGGGCGATCGGAAAGCCCCCTGGTCGCCGCCGCAGGCGCGAAATCCCCGCGCTGGAGCGCCCGCCCCACACCAGAGAACCCATCGATGACGCATGCAGAATCTTGTGGCGCGCAAGCGCCTCTCCCATGCTCTACGTGTCGCCCCCGCGAGGCGTTCTTAGCGCGGCGCCCCTGCAATGCGCGCTCAAGCAATCAGGATACGGGGGTTCGGGGCGGCCACCCCCTCATGCACAGATTGGCCGCCCCGGTGGGCTTTTAGTACTTTTCGCCCAGTCGAAAAGTACATGCCGGGATCGCTTTTACCCCACATAGTCCCCAAAAGAAACAGTCCATGCCGGGGTTCTTCCCCCACCACAGCCCCCAAAAAGCAACGCAGCCGCCATGCCTTCCCGCATAGGCGGCTGCATTTCTATCCATCATTTCTCATCCCGAATATACCCAATACATCCTTCCGCGGGCCCCGCGCATTCCACCCACACACGGTTGCATCCCTCTTTCGGATATACCCGCCCCGACAGCCACTGCCCGTTGACTGCGCATTCCACTGTGGATTCATCCAGCGCCAGGAACACCTCGGCACTTCCTCCATTCAGCGCCACCGTACGCCGGATGGGCGCGCGGCAAATCTCCTTTCCTGTGCTGCTGTGGCTCCGGTCAAGGGTCAGCCCCCCATCCGGGGCAAGGGTCAGCACAGCCTCCAATACTCCATCCGCCGAGGCAAACAGCCGAAGCACCAGCGGCTGTTCCTCCACCTTCACGCGCAACCGAAGCATGATTCTCCGCCCGTTCTCCGCAAGGCAGGTGCTGCCGGACTGAATCGTCACATCACGCCATTCCGCCAATGCTTCCACCCCAGGCAGAGGATCGGCCCGCAGCCAGCTGCCTTCCACGCGCATCAGCCGCGGCAGGCTCATTACCCCGCTCCAGCCTTTGCGCACGGCCTCCTCACCGTCGCACTCCGGCATCCATCCCAGCAGAATGCTTCGGCCGGCCTCGTCCCGGAACGCCTGGGGTGCGTAGAAGCCCTGGCGCTCACCGGGGTCAAGCACCTCCTCTGTCTCGCAGTGGAAGTACAGCGCTTCATCCATGGTGCCCACCTGCACCATCACCTGCGCGCAGGGGGAGTAGAACAGCACCCACTTTCCATCCAGATAGAACAGGTTTGGGCACTCCCAGGGCACGTCGTCCCGTACCTCGCTTTGAGCCAGCACATGGCGGTACGTCCAGTGCCGCATATCCTGCGAGGTATACAGCAGCACACAACCGCGCCCATCCAGGCAGCCGCCCAGCACCATCAGGTATTGCCCCTGCCAGGGAATCACACAGGGGTCGCGCCAGTCCCGCACATGCGCACCGCCATGCACCGCGTCTGTCAGCGCATATGCGTCCGTCTGCACAAGGCGGGTCAAGGCTGTATCCTGCGGCTCGGCCATCCACTGCTGCGCGCCGTCCACACAGTCCCGGCCGTCCTCCCCCCGCCCAATGCTGGTGTAGAAGAAATGCGGCCTGCCCTTCCCATCCTTGCAGCATGAGCCGGAGAAGCAATGAACCTCGCCCTTATCCCCATCGGGAATCAGCGCCACAGGCAGGGTTTCCCAGTGAAGCATGTCCCGGGAACGGGCATGACCCCAGTGAATATCCCCCCATTTGCTGCCATGAGGGTTGTACTGGTAGAACAGATGATACCATCCATCCACCTGGCAAAGGCCGTTGGGGTCATTGATCCAGTGCTTGGGCGGGCGATAGTGATAGGCAGGGCGAGTCATACGTATCTCTCCTTTGCGGTGGCATGGATAAGCAATTCTCTCTTTCCCGCGGCAATTCCTTCCAGGGTACGCAAAAGGAACGTGCTGCTGCACGTTCTTTAGCGTATATTTCCAACCGAATAAAGCCCGCATTAAGCCGCCAAAACACAAATACGGCAGAAGATGAGCAAAGTCAAAGAAATGACCGGCAAGTTGATCCTAACATATTGCATACGGTGAACTGCTTACGCCTGAGGAAAAACGTCTCAACCAGGCCACGTTTCCCGTTAAGCCGCCAGTCACAAAATCAGCGATCGGACTCATTCGCCTTGGGCAGGATGCAAAAGTCAGCATTGTGA